>NZ_JAJBJC010000035.1 GCF_021811825.1 Candidatus Anadelfobacter sociabilis
CTAAAAACTATTGCTAAAAGCAAAAATCTCAAAAGTGCAGTATTGCTATTTGATCCACATACCTCATCTCCTTTTGATTCTAAAAAACAATTTCGCCGCTTATATAATCAGGAAGATGTAATAAAATATATAGCAGAATTCGAAGTAAAATATATCTTCATTCTAAGTTTCAATCAAGAAGCAATCACTCTGTCTCCACAGCAATTTCTTGCAAATATTTTAAAAAATAACCTCAATGTATCCCATATCATCGTAGGGTATAATTTCCATTTCGGCGTACAAAAATCTGGAAATGTTGATACAATCGCTGATTTTGCGGAAAAACACAATATTGGATATTCTTGCGTAAAAAAAGTGCAAAAAAAATATTTCGACGTCTCTTCAACAAAAATAAAATCTTTGTTGAAATATGGGTGCGTAGATCTAGCATCATCTCTATTAGGAAGGCAATATCATATTGAGGGAAGTGTAATAAAAGGTCTAAATATAGCAAAAAAAATATTAGGCATAAATACAGCAAATATTCGCTTAATCCCAAAACTATATCAATATCCAACAAATGGAGTCTATTTGGTAAATGTGATATTGAATGAAAATACCTCACTTCCTTCTATAGTAAATCTAGGACTAGCACCCTCTATAAATCAAAAAAGCATTCCTTTGATCAGTACTAATCATGATATCTTAAACAGAAAGAATCGTGGATTACTTCTAGAAGCTCACATATTTGATTATTGTGGCGATGAGATATATGGTGAAAAAATTATAGTACAATTTAAACAGTTTATAAGACCAGAACGTTACTTTGCAAATATCGTAGATTTGCGCGCACAGTTACAAGATGATATAAGGCAAGCTCGTTATCTTATTAAATCGTTATAAAATCTCCAGTATCAATTAATGTGTATCGAGATATAATAATAAAGATATACACAACTATGAGAATTTTATAAGAAAAATAATAAATCAATTAATTCATAGAGATTCATAGAAAATTCTTAAAACAATTAGACAATTTATATACACAGTAATATACTGCGGAGGTTTTATTGTTTTAGAGTTTTGATATTTTTATGAAACTGAATGGATATTATCGTACACATACTTGCGCTGAGTTGAGGAAAGAACATGAAGGAATAGATGTAAAATTATGTGGTTGGGTGCATAGAAAAAGAGACCATGGGGGAATTTTGTTCATTGATTTGAGAGATCATTATGGAATTACGCAATTAGTACTTTCTAATGTTAAAGGTCAATTTACAACTCAAGAATATGATCAATTTTGTAGAATTAATAATGAAAGCATCATTATTATTACTGGTAAAGTAGTTATTAGAACATACGATACTGTCAATGACGATCTTCCAACTGGGATGATTGAAGTAATAATTAATAGCCTTGCTATAGAATCTGAGGCGGATTCCCTGCCTATAAGTGTAAATAGCGATCAACAGTTTCCTGAAGATTTGCGTTATGAATATAGATTTTTAGATTTAAGACGAGAAAAATTACACAGCAGTATTATGTTGCGTAGTGCAGTTATTTGGTACTTAAGAAAAAAAATGCATGAAGCGGGATTTAATGAATTCCAAACGCCAATATTAACTGCTAGCTCACCAGAGGGTGCTCGTGATTTTCTCGTACCTAGTAGACTGAATATTGGCAAATTTTATGCACTTCCACAAGCACCTCAGCAATTTAAACAAATGTTAATGGCATCTGGTTTTGATAGATATTTTCAAATAGCTCCTTGTTTTCGTGATGAAGATGGGCGCTCTGATAGAGCTACTGGAGATTTTTATCAATTAGACATAGAAATGTCTTTTGTGACACAAGAAGAGATTTTTACCGTTATCGAACCAATAATAGCTGGAGTTTTTAGAGAATTTTCAAATTATTCTGTCACAAATCCACCCTTTCCTAGAATAAAATATAGTGATTCTATGATACGTTACGGATCTGACAAACCTGATTTGCGTAATCCTATTGAGATTAGCGATGTTACTAATATTTTTGTTGATTCTAGTTTTTCTATTTTTGCAAAAGCTATTAAAAATGGCTCTATAATTAGAGCTATTCCAGCTCCCAAGGCAGCGCTGAAATCTCGCAGCTTTTTTGATAATATGATTTTATTTGCTCAAACAGAATGTACAGCCCAAGGTCTTGCATATATTATTTTTGATAATAGTGACAATCCGAAGGGACCAATTGCAAAATTTTTATCAAAAGATAAATTGTTACAACTACGTAATATATGCTCTTTATCAGAGGGAGATGCTGTATTTTTTGTATGTGAAGTTGAAAAAAAAATTAATAAAATTACCTCTGCTGTGCGCATAAAGTTAGGAGAAGAACTAAATCTTATAACAAAAGATGAATTTCGTTTCTGTTGGATTACAGATTACCCTATATTCGAATGGGATGAAGATAAAGAAAAGATATCTTTTTCTCACAACCCCTTTTCTATGCCTCAAGGAGGAATAGAATCGATTGAGAATGCAAGAACTATAGAAGAGAAGCTTGCACTGCGGGCTTATCAATACGATATAGTATGCAATGGTTACGAGTTATCGAGTGGAGCGATTCGTAATCATATTCCAGAGTTAATGTATAAGTTATTTGCTATTGCTGGATATACTTCAAATGAAGTAGATGTGAAATTTGGAGGACTTGCAAAAGCATTTAAATATGGCACACCCCCTCATGGCGGATTAGCTCCAGGTATCGATAGAATAGTGATGTTACTAGCTAATGAAAAGAACTTAAGGGAAGTAATAGCTTTTCCTATGAATCAAAAGGGGCAAGATTTGCTTATGAACGCTCCAAGAGATATATCCCAAGATCAACTCGAAGAATTAGGAATTACGCTTTGCGAGAAAAAAGTAAAAAAATAATATTAAAATATAAATTGGAGGAGTGGAGAATGTTACTTTAATCCATTTTTTATTTTATGTAGTTCTAGATGTTCATCCCTAAGAAGAATAGACACTTTAAGAATTTAATGAAGATGCAAAATAGATAATCTAGGAATATATGAATTAATTACTTAAATAATTTCTCGTATTTCATGCTCCGTATAATACTATTTTAAGTACAACCACCAATATATAACCCTCAATATACAACAAATAGAGGGTGTTTAGTATTTTTTAACATTAGACTATTTGCAATTTGTTTTTTTTTATTATCATTGATACAACTACAGTTTGCTTTAAAAAGATAAAACAAGCGGGATAGCTGAAAAATCTTTATCAGATATGGTGATTTTATGTATATTTTAAGAAAATCGGGGTGTTGTGGCAAAATAATTCAAAATTGCTTCATAATTCTTTTCTGCGCTATAATGAATTTTTTTACACATTTTGGAGTAAAAAATCTTATTGCAGAACTAGAATTCAACACATATATGAGATTTGATGGAGGATATGGTTTTACAAGTGGATTGAATTATGATTACCAAAATGGTGCATCAAACCCCGGCGCAAAATGGGATCAGAAGTGGGGGGATGCTTTGAATAATGCTCAAGCTGCAAATCTTCAATCTTATAAACCAAATAAACAAGCAAAAGGGTTTTTTGCTGGTATTGGTTTTGGTTCAACTTTTTCAAGATTTATACGAGGTGATGTTGTTATTTCATATGCGAAGTTAAAAAATAAACCTAAAAAGAGTGGTAGTGGTGATAATATCATATATCCAGAATTATTTTTTCAACAAACAACCGATATACGCGGTATGGGTAATATTTATTTTCAACTTCCTGTTACTGTAGATTTTTTACCGTTTATTGGTGGGGGAATTGGTATTTCAGGTAGTAATCATTCTGTGAAATTTGTTTCTACAGGCACAACAAGAGTGAAAACTTCTAACCAAGATGGTTCATATACCCAACCTTACCCAACAAAAACTTTTTACGCTGCATATAATCAGTTATCGAATAATACACTGGATCCAAAAACAAATGATGCAGGTGCTGCTATTGATACAATAAAAGGAGCAAAAGTTTTTAACATGGTATATCAAGGTAGTGTTGGTATTTCATATCAAATATCTGATGGTATGTACATAGATATAGCGTATAGAGTAGAAAACGACAAAAAATACATTAATGATAAATTCCCAAACCCAGGGTTTATGACTCAATCTGTTATTGTCACATCACCAGATAATATTGATCAATCAACTCCAGAATATCAATCATATACAAATTTCTCTCTTACAAAATATACAAAGAATATAATTCTACTTAGTTTCAGAAGTGATTTTTAGGAACTATTATTATAGATGAATTGTTTTTTTAAAAAAAGACAGGAAATATTGGAGATTATTTGACTATTAAACCCTATCACAGAGATACTATTAGCGCCTATTTTGCTGTGTTATAGAAATTATTTATCTTATAGGAGTAAAAATGATATTAATTTATTTAAATAACTAAGATTTTAGTCAAAAATCTCGTTTAAATCTGAGAATCTTATTAAAATAAAATTATAAAAATCATATTAATAGTAATTAATTTATGCTCTAGCTTTTCACAGTTATATCATCTACGATCATCTCTATGCCATCATCTACAAAATTTTGTTGTTGTATTATGCCAACTACATCAATTATCGCTCCTTTATTTTTTAATAAAAATTGACCTAATTTTGTTGTTGTTGCGTGAAATGCAATAAGTTTTAGTGTTTTTTTATAACTATTGCCTACTGAATAGAATTTTTTAGTTTGCTGTCTATATTGATCTTCAACAAATGCTATAACATGATTACCTTTTGTTGTTGTTGCATATTTCAAAACTACATCTTTTACAAGAAATTTTGGTGTTTCGTTACCATTACCAAATGGAGCCGCTTTATTAATTTCATCAATCAAGCTTTGATTTAGTGCATTTATGTCAATAATACTATCAATATTTAATATCTTCATCTTATCTAAAGCAGATTTTACATATGGTGTAGAATTAAAATTATCTTCTAAAAAATTATGAAATTTTTCCAAATTCTCTGCTTTACTCACAAAACCACCTGCCATACTGTGTCCACCTCCTTCTACAAGTAAGTTTTGAGCCTTAGCATTAAAGATTGCACTCCCAACATCAAAACCTTTCACTGATCGGATAGAACCCTTTGCAAGACCTTTTTTATCTATTGAAGCAACAATAGCTGGTTTGTTATACATATCTTTTAGTCTACTTGCTAATATTCCTAAAATCCCCAAATGCCAATCATTTTTAAAAACCATTATAATAGATGAATTATACGAAACATCATGAGATACTATCTGTGCGACTGCTTCATTTATCATATCTATTTCGATAGTACGACGCTGGCTATTTAGTACCTCTAAGCGCGCTGCTATGTTATCAGTTTCTATCTTATTATCCGTAGATAGTAAAAGCGCTCCTAATTTACTTTCTCCTATTCGTCCACCAGCATTTATTCTTGGACCTATCGTATAACCAATATGTGTACTAGTAATTTTGGTACAGATTTTACTCGCTTTAATAATAGAATCAATCCCGCAATTATTGCGCCTCGCTATTAAATTTAAACCATATTGTACAAAAACTCTATTAATACCAGTAAGAGGCATAACATCACATACTGTACCAAGAGCTACTAAATCAAGTAATTTAAGCAGATTTGGCTCATTTACACCATTAATGTTAAACCAATTAATATCTCTAAGGTATTTTCTTACAGCCGCTATCATAAAAAATGTAACACCTACTGCAGCAATAGATTTATATTTAAAATCATCATCTAATCTATTAGGATTAATCACTGCTACCGCTTCTGGCAATTTCGTTAAAGAAATATGGTGATCTACCACAATAACATCTAATTTATATTCTTTTGCCACATTTAACTGCTCAAATGCCACTGTGCCGCAATCTACTAAAATTACCAAATTAGCACCACTGTCTTTAATTTTTTTTAAAGCTTGAATATTAGGACCATATCCTTCAAGTAATCTATGTGGTACATAAATTTGTACTTCGATTCCTATACTTTTAAAAAACCTGCATAAACTTGCAGCCGAAGTAGCGCCATCTACATCATAATCAGCAAAAATTGTAATTTTTTCTTTTTTATCAATGGCTTGCGCAATACGAGTAACTGCTAGATCCATATCTTTTAATAAAAATGGATCTAGCATGTGATTTTTAAGAGTCAGATTAAGGAAGATTTGCGCGTCCTCAACTGAACATATATTACGATTTACTAATATCTTCGCTAGTATTTCACTAATACCTAATTTTTGTACAATATTTAGAACTACTCTTTCATCGCTTTCTATTATATGCCATTTATAGCCTTTTAGGGTTTCCACATTAGAATATATAAGATTTACTATTAGTATGAATTACAATCTATCACAGATATTTATTTACCCACAAGCAAAAAGTAGGAAGGTGCTCTTATTATTGTAATTTGTTGTAATTTGACCAATATTTTAAGAGACTCCTTTCTCAACTCCTTTTACTTCTTCTTTTATGAGTACTTTATATGTCTCTTGTAGTGCATGTTGATGCATAAAATTTGCAGCACAGTCTGCTGCAATTTTTTTAAGTATCTCATTTTTTACTTCACCATCTTTTCTGCCATTATTATCTCTTGTTGCAACCAATAATTCGAATATGCCTTTTTCTAATTTGATACGCTTATCTTGCATACTATTGTATTTATTATCAGCCTCTTTTTTTATTACAGTAGCTAAATTTTCTATCTCTTTTGCTGGAGTTTGCATTAATTCTTTTTTATTCTGCAACATTTGTTCATTCATTACTTCAATTTGTTTTTGTATTTCTCCAAAGTCAATTTTATTAAAATTAACTATCCCAGCGTCTTGTATTAATTCCTTTATTTGTTCTGCGCTTTTTTTATATATTTCAAATACTTGGTCTTTTATTTCATTTCTATATTTCGCCATGTATATTGCTCCCGTACCTAAGGCTATATATGGAGAATAAGCGTATATTGCTTGTCCCATAGTGGAGGCCATTGAAAGGCCACTTAGCGCTGCACCAGGTACCATCATCATTGCACTGCTATATAATTGTTTAACTTGTGCTGATAGTGGACTTTCATTTGCAATACTAGGCATTACTTGTAAATTAAACCATAGAGATATTATATATGATAACGCATCACTTCCCTTATCTATTATGTTGTATGTAATAAGTTTAGTTTTATGTTCCATAACATTTTTTAAGAAATCTTCTCCATTTTGTAGAACTTTTTTATCTATTGTAAGACTATGTTCTAATACATCTTCTTGTGATTTTTCATATTCTTGCCTTGATCTTCGCTTCTTTTCATACTCATCAAATTCTTTTATTATTTGTTTTTTATAATCATTTGATAATCCATTACTTGTAGATAAAATTTTACTTTTAAACTCTTCTTTTTTTGTATTTTGCAGTTTATTTTCTTCTAAGTACTCTATTGTTTCAACTGAATCGCTATTGATATACTGAAAAAAGTGACTATTTCGCACTATAGAATTTAGATCATTTTGTATTTGTGTACTATTATCTGAATCGTTTGCTAGTCCTTTGCTATCAAAATTTTGATATTCTTGAATAAAGTTTTTTGCTAATAGCACCATATCACTTCCTCCTGGGAATTTGTCCATAGCAATAAGTGTTACAATATTAACAAAAGCATTAGCCATGCTTTTACTATAAGCTTCATGATTTTTATTAAGATTTTGATTATTATTGATCAATTTGTGACAGTATTTTACCATCTTATCTTTATCAGCCAATATTTCTTTTAATTTAGCAAATTTTTCTTTACCCCTATCAGCAAACAGTAATTTAGTAGCAATACAATCTTGAGCTTCTTTGAGATCTTTTAATGCTTTCGTGAAATCTCTTCTAATAAATGGAGCAATACCAAGATTTGATATTTCTCTTTTTAGATCAGATTCTCTATATGAGAGCAATTTATACATCTTCATTAATTCACTTATATTATCACTCTTTTTTGCTCCCAATATATCAATATTGTTAATATATTTTTCTAAATCTTTGCTTGTATAAATTGCATTTTCTGCTCCTTCATATGTTGCGCTCTCCTTAGTTACTCTTGCCCTCAACGCATCGCCCCACAATACTCCTTGCACTTGTCCCGCTATATGATAAGTACCTATAAAACAATTATTGGTAGGTATTTTTAGCCTGTAGAACGAGCTTCCTAAAAGATTTAACAATGCAGGTTTTATCATATCTTTTAAGACACTTTTGGTGTAAGCTATAGACCCACTAGTTGTTGCAAGGTCTACTGTAGCTTGAATAAGTCCTCCTCCTGGGATGATACTAGTTATAGTTTTACATAATACTCTCCATAAAATTTGTACAAAAAAGTATTTTGTCATCGCCCACATAATAGAATCTCTATCTCTTTCAAGTAGTGGTGAGCAACCACGTATCAACATAGCATCAATTACTTGTTGATCTTCTTTTCTTATAGAAGTTATAAATCTGGACTCCATATTTATTTTTTTCATAAAGTCCGCTTTTTGTATAGAATCTATATCTTCTTTGATCTCTTTGCCTTTATCGTCCTTAATAGGATTTAAACCATAAGGATCAAATGATGAGCGCATTCTTGCAAAATGAAAAGCTGTTAATCCATCTTTATTAATTTGATCTAAATTTAAGTTATTCAAATCAAGAAATTCTTGTACCATTTCTAATGATCCTAGTGCTGCTGCGTGGTGAAATGCAGTATTTCCATTATTATCAGATATATTAATACCAATTGCTAAATTATGATATTTTATTAAATCCATTATTTGCCGTACTGCTCTTATATTGCCATTTAGCACAAACTGCATTAATGGAGTATATCCAAATTGGTTTTTTGTATTAAGCAATTTCGTTATTAAATTATTTTGCTCTTCTTCTTTTATTCCATTTCTTTCTCTGATATTCTTAATTAACTTATTTAATACTTCACAACTTATTATTGCATCATTATTTTCTGCAGCATAATGCAAGATATTAAATCCAAAACTATCAACATTTAGCAGTGCACTTTGATATTCTGAGAGCTTATTTTCAAAAAGCTTTGTCATCAACTTCCCATCTGCTGCTAATGACATTAATATATTCTTGTTTTTATTTGGTGGATTTTCTATTTGCTTTTTAGCTTCATCACTACTATGTAATCCAATGTGTGAAGCTTCATTTATTAACCATTCTGCTATTTCTTCGTTACCTTGAGTTATTGCTATTGTATATAGGTTATTTCCTGATTCTGATCTGCTAAATAAAGCTTCTCCAAAAATCTTCTTTAAATTGCTTTGAGATATTAAATCTAAGGAGATTTGGGCATTTATAATATAATATAAGTCTTTGCATAGATCTAATTCTCCATTTTCTGCAATTGAGCAGAGTAAATTACGCGGAGTAAATAATATATTCTTCAAGATTTTTTCATTATCTTTCGAATCTTTTTTTAATAGCTTAATTTGTTTTATTACTACGGATTTTAAAATTTCTTTCTGATATTCAGGAATTGGATGTGGAATAGTTGCTAATTGCTCAAGATTACTTAAAGTTTTGATCATTTTTCCATTTGTCATCATTTCAGTATTACATACAAATGGATCAAATTTCTCATGATTCACTATATTTTTTATAATATTTTCTCTAATGTGCTCGAATTTGACGAGAGCCGGCTCTTGTAATACATAACTAAGCAATCTATATTGCTTTGGGCTATTCTCATTTGTTGCAAAAATATTAGGATCTATATATTTTTCTTCCAATAATCTTAAAAATATCTTGAATGATGGATCATTTTCTTGTTTATAATCTGGATTTTGAATATTTATTGCCATTCCAGATAATGTAAATGAAAGACTTCGTGATATTGATTCTTCTCTTTCTCTTTGCTCTTGTTTTATAGCATTATTTTTTTTAGGTGATGATAGATTCTCGATGATCTTATTATTTGTTGTTATTCTTTCTTTTTCTTGTATAAGTATTTCATCCACTGATTTTAAGTCACCATATTGACAAGCAAGATCTAATAATGTAGGGATATATTGCAGATTTTGTTTTTTGCTTGATAAAAAATTTATTGGATTAATCAGAGATTCTATCTTTTCTTTAGTCTTTTGTTCTATTGATATTTTTTCTGAAGGCTTTTTTCGAAGTGGATCACAATTTTTTATTATAATTTCTATACCTTCTGATATTGGACCTCTTATTTTTTTTTCTATTTCTTGTTCCAAATTTATTTTTGCTCCATTACCTGCATTCATTCTTATATCGTGAAGTTCCGCATTTTTAAATATCATATATAATGAAGAACCTATAGTTATTCCTTGCTCTTCAATGATTTTATTTAGAATCTCTTGCACTTCAGAATGCTTATTCTTATTATCTTTTGCTAAAAATTTTGCTGTAAAATTTAAAATATTTGCTAAAGCTTCTATTTTTTGTTTGTCTTGCGATTTATTCTTCAGTATATCAGAGATTATGTATTCAAAAAATGCTTTATCACTCTCTCCTGTTTTATTGAATAATAGGTCATTTATATGTTTCTGTATTTTGTTACTATTATGATTGTTAATATTCTCACTAAGAAACTCATCAAATAACTGCATTTCATTGATCATCTGAAAACATAATTCATATTTTCCCTGCTCCCATAGTGAAATTAACATGTTATTTGAGCGTTGATAATCTTCAAAATGATCTGGATAATTGTAAATCATAGATGCTATTTCACTGATTTTCTTTTGTTTCAGGGCTTGATCTATAAATACCTTAACATTCTCTGCTATAGTCCCAAAAGTTTGTCCATTACTTTCTACTAATTCCCGAGCTACAGAGTAATTTCCTGATATCATTGATAATGTGTAATAGTAATGCTCTCCAGAAATTCTATCTTTTGTTTCTTTTTTTGCTGAGAAATTTTTATTATTGACAATACCTCTAAATAGTCTTTCCATTTGCGCTTCAGTGTAATCGCTAATTTCATCCTCTTCTCGGTTCAATTCATTTTTTACTTTTTTCATACAAAGAATCTCAAGTGCAGTTCTATTCTTATCATCGCGATAAGATAAATCTATTTGGATTTTTTCTTTTGAGTATTCAAGTAACTTATCAGCAAGTTCAAAATCATTGAGACTTATAGCAGTAGTTAATAAATTTGTTACTTTTGTGGAAGTGAAAAAATTAACCTTACTAGTATTTTGTATCATTTTAGGATTAAAAAATCCTTTATGTATTATTTGTTTACATAATTCTTTCTGATACTGATTTTTAGATCGATATATTGCTTCTAATCTCCCAAAATCTGCATTGGATAAATCCTCATCTTTTTGTATTATTTCTGCAAGTGCATTATTTTGTGATAATAAATCAAATTTCAATAACGTTTGTTCTGCTAAACTCTCTTCTTCTTTTAGTATTTGAAAGAATACTTTCTTCAATAAAGTCAATCTATCATTATTATTTAATCTCTCTTCATCTACTCCTTCAATAATCTTAATTGCAAGTGCAAAATCTTTTCCTTTCAAATCTGCAATCAGTTTGGCCACAGAATCTATATTGTCATTAATTTTAAATGCTGGATCAAGTAAGAGCTGACATTTAACTTTATCAGATATTGCAGCAATGCTTGATAATTGTTCTATAGGTATTGTAAAGCGCCCTATGCGATCTTTGATAGAATGGAATTTTTTCTTTAACTCATCACTCTGAGATATTATATCCTTACAATTATTTTCTATTTGTAATAATTTTGCATTTACTTCTTGAAATGTTTTATTTATCTCTTGCTTTTCCTTATTTTGCTGATTAGAAGGTTGATGTTTATCAAAAAATTCTAAAATTTTGATGTGATTAATTATCATATCAAAAACTGTCAGAGTTTTTTCTAATTGTAATTTTTCTTTTTCAGTCTTTTTTGGATTATTTTTATTTTTTATATCTTGTAGTTCTAATTCCAGCGATGTTACAGTACCATTTATAATGCGCTTGAGATTATCTAAACTACCGCTTTTTGCACTACCTTCAATACGTTTTGATAACTCGTTTTTTAAAAGTACATGTAATGTTTCAGATATTCTTTTTGGTGATATATTAGTAACAGGCATTACCTTATTATAGATCATTTGACTAAAAAGCCCTCTATCTATTGTTTTTGGTAATTGTGTCAAATCTATAATCCCATGCTTAAGCATTATCCCAATTTTTTTTGCTTCTATTCTATCTTGTAATAAATTATTGAATAGCTTTTCTGCTTGTTCTTTATTATTTTCTAAATATATCTTAATTTTTTGTTTTATTTTATCTGTATTTCCATCTTCTATATTTGGATTATCATTTTCTATTTTTTTAATTCCGATACTTTTTTTAAAAAAATCATATTTTGATTTTGATATGAATTCATGCATCCAATCATTTGGTTGTACATTAATAGGATCAAAATCATTAAGTAATGCATGCATTGCATTCGATTGCTCTTCTTTAATATTTGTATTTACAGCATTAACTAATATTTCAGCTTTCTTCTCTTGAGAAAGATAATCTTGATTAATACAATTATTAATAAACATTAATCTGATAGCATAATTATACAGAGTATTTATAAATTCTGTAAATTTTGCATTACTTTCTTTATGTAGATTTTCTACATAATTTTTGATTACATCCTTTATACTACTATCTTTACTTAAAAGTTCTTTTAAATGCTTTTCATCCCAATTTAATATGATGTTTACTATATTTTTACTCAATTCTTTCTCAGCTTCGAGCTCAGCATTTTTTTCTGTCTCGATTTGATGATATTTTTTTAATTGCTTATATATCAATGCTAATTTTTCTATATACTTTTCTTGATAATCATAGTTCCACGTGAACATCCATTTTCGTGTGTATTCAGATAATTCCTCAAGAGCTAATTTGATTTCATTTTCAGGTATTTCAAGAAGTTTTGTTGGATTGTCTATATCATTTAACCCATAATTGTTCCATAAAGTTGAATCATCTTTGTTGACATACATTTCTATTGCTTTTAGAAGTCCTATTTTTTCTTTATGATTCTCATTTATTGCTATTTTTTCTCTCACCACTTTGAGTGGTCTATTTTCTATATCTTCTACTTGGTTTTTTTGTGCATTAGAATTAATCATAATACCCTCCTATAATAATATTTCCGATTGCATAATGCTCATTATACTACTTCAAGTGTAGTAGAATAAATTAAAGTTATAAATAAATTTTTTTTGTTTACGTTTTTTTGTTTTACTATAAATTTTGATTGGCATTTACTATCTCAGTAAGTATACTCCTTTCTATTTATATATTTATCTTACAATATGAATTTAAGTTGTGGGATAGTTGGACTTCCCAATGTTGGAAAATCAACGCTTTTTAATGCTCTCACTAATAGCATGAAGGCTGATATGGCTAATTATCCATTTTGTACTATAGATCCAAATGTTGGTAGTGTAGAGGTGATAGATGATCGGTTACGAAAGTTAGCGCAAATTGCTGGATCAAAAAACACAATTTTTACCAGAATGGAATTTGTAGATATTGCTGGTTTAGTCAAAGGAGCAAGTAAAGGTGAAGGATTGGGTAATAAATTTTTAGGACATATTCGTGAAGTGGAGATGATAGCATATGTTGTACGTTGCTTCGAGAATGATGATATTGCACATATAAGTGGTATTGTTGATCCATTAAGTGATGTAGAAACTATTCAACTCGAGATGATTTTATCAGATCTAGAAAGCTTAAAAAATCGCCTTCCAAATATGATAAAGCGCGCAAAATACTCCAAAGAAGAAAGTGAGCAAGTTTTACTTGTAGAAAAAATTATAACCCTTCTTGAAAAAGGAAAAATTGTAAGAGATATAGTCGATGTAAATAACGAAGATCAAATCAAAAAGCTACAGCTACTAACAAGTAAGCCATTCTTCTATATATGTAATACATCTGAAAATGAGATCGCGCATGTTAATGCGCATACCCAAAAAATTTCTGACTTAGCCGCAATTCAAAATACCATAAGTATTAATATTTCGGCAAAACTTGAGTTTGAGATATCACTTATAGAAAATGAAATTGAAAAAAAAGAATTTCTAAAAATGTTAGAATTAACCAATAGTGGTCTCGAGCTTGTTGTTAGCAGTGCATACAAAATACTAGATATGATCACTTACTTTACTGTGGGACCTAAAGAAGCGCGTTCATGGAGTGTGAAAAATGGTACATTAGCACCTCAAGCCGCTGGTATTATACATTCAGATTTCGAAAGAGGATTTATTAGTGCTGAAGTAATTTCTTATAACGATTTTATAACATTTAAAGGTGAGATAGGTGTCAAAGAAATGGGTAAAATGCGGCTTGAGGGTAGAGATTATCGCATTATTGATGGAGATGTCATACTATTTAGATTTAATGTTTAAAAAATAATTGGTATAATATGTTATATTTATTTCAACATAAAATTTTCTGTTTCTTAAAAA
>NZ_JAJBJC010000087.1 GCF_021811825.1 Candidatus Anadelfobacter sociabilis
CTATTAATCCATAATCTTGATTATTGAAAGCTTCTAATATAGCTTTTTTAGCTGCATAAAAACTCTTGTTGAATGCTTTCTCATTATGGAAATCTTCAGAGCTACATTGATTTATAAGACCGTATTCCATCTCTTCAACTACTCCTTCTTCAATAGCTCTATGCAAGCTATCAAATATCATACCACCATTGTTTGCGTGTGCTATTTGAGCATTTAATTTTTCATCTAAAAATACATGATTGTCGTATTTGTAAGAGAGAAGTTTTGTTACTTTCTCGGTGTATCCGTTGTATTCTTTATCATTTTTTAGTGCTAATTCAGAAATTCTGATTAAGCTCAAATCCCCGCACGTAGCAGAAGCTTCATTTTGCTCGCCTGTTCGTATTATAGTTACCTCAAAATTTTCTCCTAAAGCAGACTGTACTTGCGCTTTGAGTTCCTCAAGCACTTCCTTAAAGCTAACTTCTTCTTTTGGCAATGAATCTGTTATTTGTACTGTTACATTATCACCATCACGCTTGGCGATAACTGTGATAGCATGAGAGCAACCATTCTCATTTTCAACTTTAACAACGGCAGTAAATTTAGTAATAACCTCATCATCATTCAGCCAATCCTTAATACTGAATGCAACAGTAGCCCCATCTACTACTTCTGGTGAAATCTTAAGTTCTTTATTGTTATTTGCTTTACACATCTCTACAAGATTCATATTCACCGCTTCACAGCTCATACCTTTGCCTGTATGCATTGCTCCCTCCAAACCTTCTCCATCTTGATATTGAACTTCAAATGAATTGAATTGCATATTTTCTGTGATGGGTAGATCTGATAGCTCATCAAGTCTATCTTCATTTATCAAATTTATACTATCAGCGAAATGAGCTCTCAAATTCTGACCTAGAGACTGTAAAGTATCTGAATCCTCACCCTCTATATTACTTCTCAGGCTAGCTATATTACTACCATGTGTACTTAATCCCATTAAGTACACTAAAAAAGGTCCACAATCGTTTACGTTACCAGCATCCTGTATTCCTCCCTCAAGCATTGGTTGAGAAAAATTAACATTAGCACCTAACTCAGTAAGAATAGTTAGCGCTGTTACAATATTGATGTGTGCGCCAATAGGGTCTATGTACTCAACAGAGTAACTATCGTCTTCTCTTCTTATATAAAGCCCTGTCCAATGATTTACACGGGTAAAAGATTGGTCTCCAGCATTCACATTCATGGGAATAATAATATTATTTTGATCACTCGACGATACAAATTCTCTTAATGCATATCTCAACTCATTCCAACCTGACACAGGTCTGTATACTTGATCTATGTTATTAGCCACTACTCGCAACAAGTGAAAAACTTCAAGATCACTATACCAATGACTGTCACCAGCATGTTTGGAAGAGTCTTTAGGACTTACTTTTTTTTCCTCATTACTATGCCTCAATTCATCCTCATCCTCAGAGGTTTTTTGTTTTTTAGATTTAGATTCTGCTACCTCTTTATTTGGCGCCACTCTTAGTCTTTTGGAAAGAATATCCTTGGTCAATCCTCTATCTATTGTAACTTTAGACTTCCCTACTTTAGTTTCTTTAAATAGCTCATCATTTTGCTCTATTTGATCTATTACTTTTGTTATAGCTTCTAGATATTGTAATAATTCTCCTTTACCCTCATTTGTTTCTTGCCTTTTTTCTGATTTTTTTGAAGTATTTATTATTTCATCATTACAGCTGTCCCGAGGTTGTTTCTCTTCTTTTTT
The DNA here is from genome assembly GCF_021811825.1 of Candidatus Anadelfobacter sociabilis. Classification (GTDB taxonomy): domain Bacteria; phylum Pseudomonadota; class Alphaproteobacteria; order Rickettsiales; family Midichloriaceae; genus Anadelfobacter; species Anadelfobacter sociabilis. Next base: position 1,769 of record NZ_JAJBJC010000087.1, read on the forward strand.
ACTGCCCGCCACTTCATCTTTTTTCTGTACTGGCGGTAACTTCTCTTTTATCAATTTAGAAGCAAGCTTCTTAGTATAAGCTAATAATGCATGTTTTATAATGCCAAAAGCTGACTTCTTTTCTTGGCTTGTTCCTTGTGTAAGTTTCTTTATATTTTCCTCCAAGAGTTTCTTATAGTTATTACGAAAATCATTTACATTTGTACTCTGACTCAGTACTTCAAACATATACTGAGAGGCAAATCCTAAGAATTCACTAAGAACTGATGATACTGATAGAAATCCATTCTCGTCCTGAAACTGATTTGTTATATGCCCATAATCATCTGTTGATGTATTTGATAAATCCCTATCCCAAACTTTGAATAATTCACTGGTATTTTGACAGCTTGTACTTAATGTTGATATTTCTTCTCCGGTAAGAAAATTATATAAAAGACTGAGTGACTTGGTCCAAGCACCTTTTAATTTTGCTCGATCATAATTCTCAATCACCTCTTTATCCACTTCAGAGTAATTTTTCAGTAAATCATCCAAGCTATCTTTATCACTTTTCTCAGAAAAATTCTCTAACTCATCTAAAATTTCTGCTGAAACACCCTCGCATGGAATTTTATATAATTTTTCAGTGTATTTTTTTAAGAGAGCTTTTTGGACTTCTATAAGTTCTTTCTCAGAATCTTTTACCAAAAGATCATATAAGGACCATACTTCATGTAATAAAAGTTTTTTTATCTCCCCCTCTGTTCTTTCTTTTTTATGACCTCCCTTTAAGAGTACATTTAAGCTTTTCGCTTTATTAACCACTTCTTTTGCCTTTTTTGCTTTATCATTAGGTTCATTGCTTTCTCCCTCCCCTTCACCACTATGTTTAGCACTTTCCCTATTCCTTAGAAACTTGTTTAGTAAAATAACAACGCGATTACAATTTTTAACCAGTTCCAAAGCTTCTTCTCCTTCTTTTAACTCATCAATAGAAATCTCTCCGAAACTCTCTTCATTCTTCTTTAAAGCTTCTAACAAGTTTTTCACTATACAATTTAATAGCTTATCAATTTCTTCTCTATCTGAGCTCAGAGCTTTATTTAACTCTACATTTATATAATTCTCCTTTATTCCTCTCCAGAGCATTTTTAAATAAAGTTTCTTTAGGTTTTGATTCTCTGAACAATCTGCAATTAGGGATGCTAACTCTATTACATTGATTACATTCAAGTCTGAGTTTTTCACCAACTCTCTTAATATATCTTGTGTGGATTGCTGGGCACTGACCACATCATCAAATGCATGAGACATTTCGTGTGTTAACAGCACAAGAATATCTCGATCTTTTTTCGATAAATAGCTATCTGGTAAAAAGCAAATTCTTATTTTTTGCTCATTCGGACAATAATGATCTTCGCGCACCATATGCTCATCTAGATTAGGTGCAGCCTCTATCACTAACCCTTCAAATGAAGTTGGATATTTAGCCTCTTTTTGTGATTCTTTATAATCTTTGGATGAATCAATGAGATGTCCTGATAGTAAATTTAAAAATTCCACACCAGGAGAAGAGCAAGAGTTACAGAGTGCTCCCTGAATTTTTGATATAGAAAGATTTAATATTGTTACTACATCTTGCTTCATCTCTTCTAAAAAAACCTCCAACTCTGTCTCCTTAAGCTTTTCCTTATTCAGTCCAAGTCTCTCTTTGTAAATTTCAAAATTTCTTAGACTGAACCACAATAGACCATTTTTTAATAGCTCATTGAGTAAACTTTGAAAAGAACCTTTTAAGAATTCTTCTAGAAATTTATTTAAATCTTCACCTAATTTTCCAAATCCAACTTTGAGCTCTACTTCCTTCTCAGAAATTAGTTCTAGTATCTTATCAAAATCCGCTTTGTTCTTATCAAGAAACAAATCCAACCTGATCCCCAATCCAAGTTTAGCATTAACCCCCTTATTCAATTCAACACTTCCGTCCGGTCGATCTAAATACTTCTCTACAAGCTCTTTATCATCACCTTCTATGGAATCCAATAAATCTTGGATTTGACTAAGAAGACTAAAAAAAGCTGATAAATCCACACGCAGTAACAAAAAAAGGTGAGCTCAATTTACATAATATTTGAATGACACGACTCTGGAAAAAGTACCAAGTTATTAAAATCATTCACTAATTCTTCTGGATTTGAGCAAAATTGCAATTGCAAAGATGATGGAGCGTCCATCGTAAATTCAATATCATGCTCATTTCCATTATCTGTTCCTTGACCTACTTCAGGTGATGACTCATCACCACGACCCTGCAATGCTAAAACTTCTTCTCGAATTCTACTTATCGTAAACTGGACTACTTCATTGTGATGCTCGATACCACTAAGACCTGAATCTGTATAATAGGTACTTCTTATAATGGCATGCATACCACTCAGTAAGTGCCCTAAATCAGCGAGAGCATTCATCACATATGGATATTCAGCCAATTCTGGAACTTCTTCTATTATAATAGCACAAGCAGAAGAATAACTCCAGCCGTGTGCCGGTATCTCTGGAAGAAAGTTGAGCAACTCTACCAGAAGCTCTTTATTACTGTCCTGTAAAGCATATTTTAAATCCTCCAATGAGTCATCTACTAACTTTTTTATTTCGTTATTTGGCATAATAAATACACATAAACAATATTCCCCACAATATCCATTACCGCAGCAATTTCACAAAATTGAACAGAAGCCTAATTTTGAAGCTTATGTGGCAACGTAAAGCAATTTTCAGAAGATCTGAGCTTCTCATTTAATCTCAAAGTCCAACCGTTTCTATCTATTGCTTCATAAAAACATCCCTATTATACCACTAATAAGCTATACCATCAATACCTTTTATAAACCTTTTACAAGAAGTATAATTATCTTTCTATTTTCTCAACGAGCGTAATATTCTCTGCTTCTATACAATCTTGTTCATAGTCAATGCTTATTGTGCATACTTATTGCAGAATATATCCACGTGATAATCGCTTTCTGTGAATCCTTACAGCTTCTTTCTCAAAGACACTTCTGTCTTTGAGAAGTTTTATCTTAAAGCCTCCAAGTT
>NZ_JAJBJC010000240.1 GCF_021811825.1 Candidatus Anadelfobacter sociabilis
TTTTATGTTATGGCATTTAGCTTATACCGAGCTATATTTCTCCAAAAAATTATGGCCAGACTTCACTACCGATGACTTAGATAACGCATTGTTAGATTTTTCTAATAGAAATCGTAGATTCGGTAAAATTCTAACCTGAAATTCTAACTTGAAGCATAACACTCTCTTTTGCATGGCGTGAGTCCGTGTGTCGTAACTCGTATGCTGTAAATAGAGTAGTCACTGTAATCCCATAAATTTATTTAAAACAAACTCTCCATGCGGATCTATTATTAGACCTATAATGGAAGAGATGCATTTGATATAAAGTTTAATGACTTTTTAATTTATATCATGGTACAATTGATTGTTTAATGATAAATCATCAAAAACTTCATCTAATTTATCATAGCTTGTTGCATTTTGATGACATAGCAACTTTACTGCATTCGAATTTCCATAATTACCACTGGCAAACTCATCACATTTATTTCTAAATGGGATCAATATGTCATCCTCATAACATTTTGTATGATTTGAAAATATTTCATCTTTGAGCAGTGTAGTATAAATGTATCCAATAACCGTTGTGCTGAAAGATTGTAGCTTATCACTATACTTGTTTTGCCTTGTTTTGCCTAAAATTATATAATCAACAAAGTCTTGAGCTCGACTGGAAGTGTAATTAGGATAAGCACCTTCACCAAATGGCGCCTCACTAATGTTTGCACTTTTTATATAAGGAACTGTATCAGGATTTCCTACGCCTAATACAGTGGAATTATTGCCTTTAATAGATAGTATTCCAGTTGCGTTAGGTATAATTGACAGCTTTAATAATAAATTATTAATATCTTGCAAAGTACAATTAGCATCATTATTAGTAACATTTTTGCAGCTTTTGTAGGCTTTGTCACTGAGTTCAACATTAAGATACTTTTTTTTCAATTTTATTATTGCATCATTTATAATACGGCTCTTAGCAAGGGCAAAAACTGCGTTTATGACATCAACTTCACTTGCATCATCTTTAAAAGAATTTATGTGTTTTGAGCGTATATCTTCATTTTCATGGGTATCATGATTTATAGGTAGTGTTTTTGTTTGGTCTATTTTATCATTTTGATATTGTATAGTATTATTACTATCCTTTAGTTCATTATTACCCTTAGCTTGTGTATCAATCATTGTTGTATTTGTCTCATGTGAATCCACATTATTTGATGGGATATTACTTGGGAGTTCCTCATTGGTATGTGGGATATTACTTGGGAATTCCTCATTGGTATGTGGGATATTACTTGGGAATTCCTCATTGGTATGTGGGATATTACTTGGGAGTTCCTCATTGGTATGTGGGATATTACTT
>NZ_JAJBJC010000088.1 GCF_021811825.1 Candidatus Anadelfobacter sociabilis
TTTCTGGAGGAATATATATCAAGCTTATGCACCTTTTTATCCACAGCTCTCTCCCTTTATCTATACCAAGGCAGTCATATATGAGTCTCATCTAAAATTTATCACTCTTAGCATTATTCTTCTTCTAATTAACGTGAAATTTATCATACCAATACTTCATACTTCCTTACAATACTTCATTACAATATTTTTGATAATATTTAAAGTTAGTAGAAGATGGTTTATATTACGCAGGCAAGAAATGTTGAGTTTTAAGAATTTTAAATTTGTTACTGATTTTATTATTTATTAATTTATTTTAGTGAGTTATTTATTTATCCATAAGGAATTAGACTATTTTTGCAATTATAATTTGACCATTTGAGTGTGATATTAAGTTAAAATCTCACATTCTCGTTATTTATCAGCCATTACATTACAATTATCCTTCTACACATATTGTCGTATATCACCACCTGTTGCATATAGCACATAATTCGATTATTTATAAAGCACCTCACATCATACAGTACGCATTATAGTAAAATAATATATGTCTTTTCCCTCATTTAATGCTTTCATTGCATATCTTGTATTAATTCCAATATTGAAACATGTTTCATAATCGTTAATCACATCACAAGTTGTTTTGCATAACATGACATATGCAACATGATCAATAGCATCTAGAATCCACATTGCATAATCGTAATGATCAGTTGCTATAATAATGCAACCACAAATTGCAATTTTAGGAATAATAAGAGAGAAGAAAGCTCTACTTATTAAGCGTCTTTTATGATGTTTGCTTTTAGGCCAAGGATCAGGAAAAAGTATATACACACAATTTAATAAATCATTTGGTATATTTTCTATTAATAATCTTGCATCATCAGGCCAAATCTTCACCAATGCCTCTTGCAACATCTCACCAATCACCTCCTTGGTATGCATTCTATCAGCACTTATCTCAAGTTTTTTTATAAGTTTTACAACTCCACTAATAAAGGGTTCGCATCCTATAACACATACGTTTTTGTATTGCTGATTGTTTCCTGATAACAAAAGCTCTTTTCTTAAAAACATTAAATGCTCTCCACTACCAAAGCCTATCTCTAAAACGCAATACGTATCATTTTTGATTTGCTTGACTAAAGATTGAATTGAATGAGAATCCATTAAATATTTGTCACCTAGATTATTTAATAAAATATTGCTATTTTTTGATAATCTCCCCCCTCTTCTACGTGAAAAAGACGCTATATACTTAGGTATTGATATAAACTCTACTTCTTGCATTGATTTCTTATAATTAACCTTTTACTTAGGTGAAATTTGACATATACTTTTTTGTTTACACTTTGTATACATTGATGTTACAAGGCTACACGTATGTTATATACTATATAGTATAATGCATCTCTTTATATAAGTTAAATTAATTTCTGCAAAATCATCACTGCAATTTAGTTTTTTATGTCAAAAAAACACCTACTAAAGTTGATAGTTAAAGAATTTATACAATCTATGAATCTATCATTACCAATTATTGTGATGGAAGCTTTATATGGTACAAGCTTCTTTCTATCAACAAAAATGGTAGCTCATCTCGGAAAAAGTGCTATGGCAGCTAATGTAATAACATGGTCCATCTCCCTTACATTAATAGTATTCTCTCTAGGAGCACTAAGTGCAATTAGCGTACTATCTTCACAAAGCCGTGGAGCTGGAGAGCATAAAACTGTGGGTATTATCTTTCAACAAGGTATTATAATGTCAGCACTATACTCAATACCAATGATTGTAATAATGTTAATCATTCCAAAGTTATTACCATTTTTAAAACAAGAACCAGAAATAATAGCTTTAGCAACTCCATATTTTTATGCTTTTGCAATTACTATATTACCATTTAATATATGTATTATGTTAGAACAATATCTTATAGGAATTGGAGCATCAAAAACTGCTCTTTTAGTAAGTATAATATGCATAGCTCTGGAAGTTTTGTTCTTCTATATTTTTGTTTTTGGGAAATTTGGATTTCCAAATTGTGGAATATCAGGTATACCATACGGCTTAACTTCTGCGATGATTATAGTATCCATAACATTACTAATATATCTTGGTTTTGCGAATAAATTTAAGCAATATGATTTGTATAAAAATTTTATCCAACTTAATTGGAAACTAATGCGGGAAATGATAAAAGTAGGCAGTCCAATAGGATATATGTTTGCCCTAGAAGTTGCTCTATTTGCTGCAATAGCATTATTGATGGGATCATTAGGAAGTGATATTGCTGCTGGACATCAAATAGCAACGCAGTATTTTACATACGCAATGAGTATAGCGTGGGGATTTTCTCAGGCTACTACTGTACGAGTTGGTTATGAGGTAGGACAAAAAAATAGGAGTCAATTGAAATTGACATCATATGTTAATTTGATCACAGGAGTTTTAATAATATCTATAATATCATTATTTTATTTTTTAAAAACTAACGTACTAATCAATTTTAATATTGATATTTTCGATCAAAAATTCTTAATTGTTGTCCACAATGCAAGATCATTTTTAATGATAGCAGCTTTATTATTAATTATAGATTGCATTCGTGTTATATCTTTCTCAATATTACGTGGACTAAAAGATACAAAATTTACATTATACGTCAGCTTTATAACTTTTTGGTGTATAGCGTTTCCTCTTTCCTATATTTTGGGTGTTGAACTTAAATTAGGTGGAATAGGAGTATGGATGGGACTTTTATCTGGAATTTCTATAGGAAGTATCATTAATTTATTGAGATTCTTACATATCATAGATAAAGTAAATTTCACAAAATTCTAATAAATTGAGTTATTTCCAAAACTAAAAAGAGAATACTAACAAATTTATCAATGATCTATCTTATACTAAAATGATATGTATGTAGAAAAAATAAAAAAATTTTTTAGCAAAATAACAGCACTAGATATAGCTTTATTTGCAGTTTCTGCTACGCTAGAGTATATTTTTTGCAATCCCATATTTATAGATGGAGATGTAGCTTGGCACATAAGTTCAGGAGAATATATACGTAGCATAGGCAAAATACCATTTTACGACCCATGGTCGTATGTTGGTCAATATCAGCAATGGTACAATATTTCGTGGCTCTGGGATATATTTCTAAGTTATGTTTATGCTTTATTTAATTTTAAAGGTATCTCAATCCTCTCTAGTGCAAGTTTTGGTGTGTTTATCGCGATTTTTCATAGAATGCTATGTAAAAATTTTGGTATTTCATATACATCCAAAACTGGTATAGGAACAACTGGAGTGCGTTATGATAGTGTATCAATATTTCTCGCAATATCATTTATCGTACTCATCAAATCTTTTGGAGTAAGACCGCAACTCATATCATATTTTTTTATGCTAGCTGTCTATCACTTGCTTACAGAATACCAAAGATATTATATGCAATTTGCACATACAAAGCAGCAAATAAAGATCTATACCAAAGAACTTTTTTCAGATTATAATTATAAAAAATTAGTAGCTTATATGTGTTTTACAACAATAATTTGGGCTAATTTACATGGAGGATTTATATTTATAGGAGTAATACTAGGAGTATTGGGATTAGAAGCAATATATAAAAGATTGTGGTTACTTTTAGAACGTTGGTTTATTTTAGGAATTTTATGTGCAATATCCACACTTATCAATCCTATAGGCTATAAGATATATGTAGGTATATGTCGTACATTTTTTAGTATTGCTTATTCATATATACTTGAGTGGCATTCGTTTACTTTCGGATTAAATACATCTCATACTATGACTGCTACAATCATAATAATTGCAGGGTTTGCATATCTGAGAAGATATAATCAATTAAAAGTTGAAATATATGAGTGGTTACTTGGGGTACTATTATTATTTATGGCACTAAATTCTATACGTGGATTCACAATTTTTGTAGTACTTGGCGCACGCGCTTCTATAGCGCTGATAGATGCAACAATCCCAGAGGCAAAATATCCTATGCGGATATATCATATACCTTGGATCATAGCAATAATTGGATTGATTGCTATGATATCTACTATGATCTTTGTAAAACCTAAAATTGGCAAAGAATTTGCTCCAATAGAAGAAATAAATTTTGTCACCAAGCATTATCCTAAAATGCGTTTTATTAATCCATATGTTTATGGTGGATCTATAATATTTTTTGGCAAAGGAAAAATTAAACATTTTATAGATGGCCGTGCAGGAACTGTTTTTACAGAAGATATTTTAACTTCATATGTAAATTATTTAGTAGGTGATGGGCAAAATTGGGCTGATGCATTTAAAAATTATGATTTTGATGGAATTATGTTACGCAAAAAAGATCTTATTAATTCATATACAAAGGATTTTTTTTCTAGATGGCAATTAGTATTTGAAGGACCAATACTTAGTATTTTCATGAAAAGAGCTATAATAAAATTCGATGAATCCGGAGAAGCGAGAGTGAAACTTATTCAACAAGTACAATAATGTTAAAAAAAATTATAGCAAATATATTTAGATCCGATTAGATAATTAAATTTTATATACCTAAGATGAGATAAAAGAGTCATACGAGAGAAGTATGAGCAAACTGTAGAGCGCCTTATATGTTTTGCGTGAGCCCATTTTTTCTCAATGTGGTTGAGATCAGCTGAATAAGGAGGCAAGTAAAGCAAAGTATGGCCGGCGTCCTGCAGGATTTTGCATATCTTGTCCTTTGTGAAAAGTAGGATTATCCATCACAATAACAGATTGTTTTGAAATGCCGGGCAGTAAACACTTCTCTACCCAAGC
>NZ_JAJBJC010000089.1 GCF_021811825.1 Candidatus Anadelfobacter sociabilis
GAAGTAGAAATTCAAAAATTACGTGATCTTGTATGATCTTTAAAAAATAAGCAAAGAGATATTGACAGTTGAAGACTTACTGATTACGGTCTCGTAACATGTGGAAATAAGCAATCACCTATACCATTACTTTAAAAACAAATGTTACCTCCCTTAAAGCAAAGCAGCTTCCTCTATAAAAGCAAAACTCGATACTACAGGATAAGCTTAAGGAAATCCTTGTTTGGAGAATTGGTTTGTATTGTACAATGGGGAGGACTCAAGAATCAACTTGGAGGCTTTAAGATAAAACTTCTCAAAGACAGAAGTGTCTTTGAGAAAGAAGCTGTAAGGATTCACAGAAAGCGATTATCACGTGGATATATTCTACAATAAGTATGCACAATAAGCATTGAGTATAAACAAGATTATATAGAAGCAGAGATCCTCAGATCTGCTGAGAAAACAGAAAGATAAGTATACTTCTTGTGAAAGATTTATAAAAGGTATTGATGGTATAGCTTATTAGTGGTATAACGACGATGTTTTTATGAAGCAATAGATAGAAACGGTTGGACTTTGAGATTAAATGAGAAGCTCTGATCTTCTGAAAATTGCTTTACGTTGCCATACAAGCTTTTAAATTAGGCTTCTGCTCAATTTCGTGAAATTGTTGTGGTGATGGAGGTTATAGGAAATAATTAACTCAATACTCAATTCAACTAAATGGCAAAATCCTTTAATTCACATGATATTAAAAAAGGAGTTGTGGGTTGGTTTTCTGATCCTAAACTTAGGTTAAAAAATTCACCTACCTCGCCTTTCAATCTAGAAATTTATGAAAAAGCTAATTCACAGGAAGAGTTTAAACATATATCAGAACTGGTTGAAAAAGAGTGGGAGCTAATAGCTGCAGATTTAAAGAGAGACGCAAGGTTTCAAGAAATAGGTGATGAATTGCTTAAATCAGCGCTGAAAGTAATAGCGTACTGGCAATTTGCTAAAATTGTAGATGAGGATGATAGGATTGCATCGTTTAATGAGTTAGGCAATCAATACGTCAACAAAGATAAATCAGCAGATAATGCTGAACATGATGAAGAGATTCAGCAAGACTTTAAGGTAGCTATAGAGCAGACTGTACAGTCTGCTCTATATCAAGCACAGCAGGCGAGTATAGGTGCTGCATTTACTGAAGAAATACAAAAATCAATTCCAGAAAGATTGCTCACATTGCAAGATATAAAGCAAGTAGAAGAATTGCTATTCGATGCAGATTATCTGTGGGATACTTACCTGAAGGTGAGAGAAAGAAAAGAGCATCATGAGTTTATAGAGAGGCACAGAAAAGAGTATATAGAAAAGATTGTAGAAGATAAGTGGAGCGAGATAAGTAAAATACCAAAGATACAGGATTTAATAAGTAACTCTGTCAATGTGGTGGACTATAAGGAGCTAGTGAAGCTGATTCTACATAGAGAAGCTTCAGGCAAGAGCTGGGAGGAACTACAAGAGCAGTACGAGAGTGCTAATGTGCTAAATCTACCTGAACTTCACAGAGCATTAGGAGAGCAACAGGCAGAAAGGAGTAGCACAGCACTGGAAGAAATAAACACCGCGATCAGAGGTCACTATCACTACGAACGTCTTGCAGCTGGGTATTCATCACTTAGTGCGGAAGGACTGGCAAGAATACAAAGCAGCAACGACTCTGAGCATTTTATAAGTAGAGAGGCGGATGAGGCTGCGCCTTTTGTCTTTAATGAAGTCCAACACTATAATGGTGTAGATTGGCAAATACCATCTATTTCGTCAACTTTGTCTAGAGGAATAACAATGAAAGAATATCCACAAGACCAACTTAACAATAGAAAAGATGCATTAGCATTTATATTGCATTATATAATCAACTGGAGAGAGGAGAATGCCGGTAGGGTTAAGCTTGAGATAGTAGATGCAATGGATGCAGCTAAAAAGAAGAAGGGGCGATTGGCGAAGAAGATCGAAAATCAAGAAGCGGAGATTGAGAAAATCAACAATGCAATTGAAGAGATTAAGAAGAATATTAAGGAGAAGGAGAAAAAAATTAGAGAAATACGTGAAGCGCCGGAAAAAGAGAGCAAAGATGCTGAAGCTTCAAAAAACTTTGATTTAATGATAAAGCTTACTCTATCTTTTGATCAATCTTCAAAAGAAGCGGAAGAAGAAATAAAAGACCTTAAGAAACAAAGAAAAGAACAAAAGAATACGTTAAAGCTACTCCAAACTGAACTAAAGAAACAGCAAGATAGTTTATACCCTTACAAGCAGATTGAAGAAATAAATAAGTCGTTAGAGAAAAATAAAGATGCTCGGGAAAATCAGCATGAAATGCTAGAGTTTCAAAAAGATTTTATGCAGAAGTATTTTTTAAAAAATTCTTTGAGAGGAGGGGAGCTTAATAGTAACGAAACCTTTAAACAAGGATTGGGACCATGCCTTGCTTATACTGAAGTAGGGGATAGAGTCATAGTAGGGTTAAACGGTGGTTCTAATCCTTTTTTTGTAAGGGAGCAGATAGATGATGTTATAAACGCAATGCTGGGTACTTATGTAGAGTATAAGATAAGTAAGAAAAAGAATGAGCAATTCTCCTCTTTCCTAACTATATCAGAGTTTCTGGAGAAGCTGGGGCTAATTTATGACGCTAAAGAATTAAAATCTCTTTACAACAATGAAGAAGGTAAACATGAAGGTAAACATCAAGATTTTGTTATATTTTTAGTTAAATTCTTCCGCTTCCTTGCAGAGGATCCAAGAGGGATTCCATTATTACAAAAATTTTTACAGCCATATGACATAGAAGTGGGCAGGGGTAAGCTACATGCTGAGATGGCAATAGTAGAGAAAATAATTGCTATGTTCGGTGGACTAGAAAATGTAAGTGATAGTTTTTTCTTAGCCAACAGCAAATTACAATGCCAAGGATGCTCTACATCCATAAAAGTGATAAACCAAAAAGAGGGCAAGGAGATTTTTAAACGAGGAGGTAGCCATCATGATGGTGGAGGTAGTTACGCACTCCCCTCTCAAACACATGACTCTTTGGCAACAACCTCTGAGGTAAGTAAATCTAACTCACTGGAAAACTCTATTAAAGTAGATGTAAAAAAGGAGATAGAAGAATTTATACAGAAGCATGGAGCGTATCAGCTATCTTCCGTAATCTATCAAAAAGAGCTTGAGGGTTCATTTAATGACAAGCAAGAGGGCAATTTCTCGCAAAAGGGAAGAGATGCGCAATATCAGAATCCATCTCCAGAAGTAACCCCTAAAAAAGATGCTGATAAAAAAAATAAGCCGGAGAGTAGAAAAGAAACAGAAGAGAAGAAGAAAGAAGAAGTAGATGAATTAGGTAAGCCTTTTAACGATCAAGTCAAAGTAGAAAAAAAAGACTACCAAACTGCTATTTTGCAATCCTTTGTTGATTTGAAAAAAAATATCGATATTCAGAAAGATTCCAAAGCTAAAGAAGAAAGTGGCGAAAAGAAAAAATCTCAAAAAATGCAATTTTGCAAAGCAAGTAAAGCAAAAATTGATAAAAAAAAGAAGAAGCTTATAAAAATCGAAAAAAATATTGAAAAAGAGATTAAGAAGAGTGTTTTTGATTTAAAATCAGCTGAAGCATTAAAGGAAGAGGGCAAGTTTCAAGGAGATTGGGTAAAGAGTGAGAACGAAAATGAAGAAGATGAAAGAGCAACGATATTCAACCCACCTGGAGATGGAAACTGTTTTTACAACGCTTTTGCACGTGCTTTAGACAATATTAGGCAAAGTGATCACAATAATGAAGTAATTGATGGTAGTTATATGAGTGTAAGAGCGGGGGTTGCTGATTATATGGAGAGTAATATTAACAACTTTTACAATAGTATCATACTAGAAGCTTCAACATATATTTCAGAACTTGGACATCTACCACACTTCTTTACACAGAGATTCTCATCAGATGCAATTTCTGCATTAATACTTGGTATATGGTTTTTTAGTGAAGAATTTGGCAGTGTTAGTGCTGACCTTCAAACTTTGATAGTAAGGGATTACGCAAGTACGGTAAGGCAAGCAGGTGTATGGGCTGGAGAGATAGAAATAGGTGTAGTATCTGAAATTTATCGGGTTAATATAAATGTTAATGGCAATAATATAGGAGAGTATTCTGGTGCAGCGGATGCTGTTAATTTGAATTACGCAGGTAATCATTATACTGCAACGATACAGAATGCAGATGAGGCCGCCGAACTAGAAGGAGCAGTGCATACAGGTAAAGGATTGAGTATCGCAGATATAAATACAAATCTTGCCAAAATAATTGAAGCAAGCAGTAAGCAGGATATAAAGATTTCACCAGAAGTAATAGATAGTACGAAAGCTGCTCTTAATATTCAGGATTGGCTTAGTAATAAAGAGACATCAGAACTCAACACAATTGTCAAAATCAACAATAATGATGACTGCCTTCATGCTGTTACAATACATGCCAAGCGTGATGGTGATAATGTAACAGTACAAATAACAGACTCTCTGCCACAAAAAGAATCTAGCTTTAAGGAAGTGCTTGAAGAACTCAAAGCGCAAGTACAGTCTGCTTTAGGAGAAAATTCTGAGGTAACTATAATACGAACAGGCGAGCAAAATGAAGGTTCTGCTACGTGCGGGGATTTGAGCTTAATCAGAATTTCTGAATTAGCACTAAAAAATGATAAAGAATACAACGGATACACCGAGAAAGTAACAAAACTTCTCTCTTACAAATACGACAATCATGTA
>NZ_JAJBJC010000241.1 GCF_021811825.1 Candidatus Anadelfobacter sociabilis
ATTGAATAATGTCTTCTTTATCTTTTTGTTCATAGACAACGTCTTCTTCAAGTTTTCTAATTATTTCTTGTTTTTTATTCTGATCGAATTTAAGTTCTTCTATTAATAAATTTAGTTCTTCAATTTTGTGAACATCATCTTCAGATCTAAGTAGAAAATCAGTTTGAATATCTTTAGAAATTAGTTCTCTTTGGGCTTCTACTTCATCGTTTTCTGCTTGTATCTTTAGTTCTTCTTTTACAACATAATCTTCAGAATTATTAATTATTTCTTTGACTTCCTTTGCAAAACGGTTGAAAATTTTATATTGAACAATAAGATTCTTATTGTAAGGATCTTTACAGTTCATGAGTTTATCAAAATAGTCTTCCTCGATCGTGAAGCCAGAAGGAAGAATAGTTGGATTTTCAAGTTGACCAAGACTTAGAGGGCATTCAAATAATTCCTTTAGATGTGAGAGAAGTGAATAATAATACTCATAATAATTAACATTGCTTTTGACTGCAAGATACTTATGAAGTTTCTTATTCAGAGTCTCTATTATATCATTTTGGTTATTATTAAAATATTTTAGTCTCTTAATCTCATCATTATTTATTTGTATTTCTAGTTGTGACTGTTTATAGTATTCATTATATAAAGAAGCATCTGCAGTTTGAATATCTAATGATGCTTTAAGTTCTTTGTTCTTCTTGGATAATTGCTCGTTCCTTTTTGAGAGATCACTAACTTCCTTCTTAATCTTAGTATTATCTCCTTTAAAGTTATTATTTTTATTTATCAGCTTTATTCATTTTCTCAGTACAATCGCTTAACTTTTGAATAAGCGTTAAATTTTTCTTTATCATTTGATCTTTATCTTCATTGATTATTTTATTAATATCTTTTAGTCTTTTAATTTCAGCTTCTAAGTTTATTATTTTCTGAGGGTCTTGATTATATTCTATTTAATCTAATTCTTGATTTAAGGAGTTAACTGTTTCGTTTAGCATACTATTTTCATTATTTTAGATTATTTATTTCTTTTGTTAGTTTATTATTTTCATAACACACGCTTGAATATAATTTTATGTAGGTATTATTATCGGCTTGTAGTTTTTCAAGCTGATCTTTTCTTACTTCTACCTCTATATTGGCAACAATATAGCCCTACTAGGTTCAGGTTCATATAAATCTTTTATCTTAGCGGAATAGGATCTAAGTGCTCTGCTAATACCATACCTTATATAGAAACAAAAAATAAGACTACCAGTATAGAACATGAGGCAACAACATCAAAAATAGGAGAAGACCAGATCTTTTACTGTCTACAGAGG
>NZ_JAJBJC010000090.1 GCF_021811825.1 Candidatus Anadelfobacter sociabilis
ATCATTTGCATGTGCACTAGTAGAATTTGATATATACGTAGATTCTATTTGAAGTTCATCATGTGGTAATGACATCTCGTTATTTTCAAATGTTCCCAAGTATACATGATTGTTATTCCCATTTATTTTTACCGTTGCTTATCATCTAATTTAAAACTATTGACTTTGATCAAATATTACTCTTAGAAATAATTAACATTAAGGTCAAGATGCTCAACAAATTTTGATTTTATCATTACTATGCAATAGTTTAATGATTTAAATGATAAAGTTAAAATGTTTTATACTAAAATTCTTTCTATTCAGATAGTAACTTTTATCTGAGTGTAAATCAACAATTTATATGAAGATTTGCATTAAATTTGAGCTTACATCATATCAATTTATTACATCTTTACAAATTTTAAATTATTTAGCTAAACAATTAGCTTTTCATTCAGAAGGTTATTGATAAATGATGCTCATTGATCAAAATACCTAAATCTATATTTTATTTCTAAATGAATTGAATAATAAATCTTCTTTCTCTTCATTGTTTTATTTAAAACTGCTAATGAAAATATCATTAATGAAAAATGACTTATTAAGAAAAAGAGGATTATGTATATAAATAAAAATAAATTTAAGTAATGAAATACTTTCAACATAGTTTATAGATTTAAAAATAAGACTTCAGAAATGATTGAATGAATATTTAAATAAAATTGCATCACTTTTAAATGCATACTAAGTAATACTCAAAGTTTTCTCTGCTCGACAGTAAAGTTAATTTTAACTGTTTTGATAATCATGCATCCAAGAGTGTAAATTATCAAACTATTATAGGTTTGAGTACTGCTTTACTTGTATTTACATTGCTTTCAATATTTTAATAGAAAGAAATTCAAATGAAGCATTAATTGCAATACTATTTTTAACAAAAATGAAATTATGTGATATTATTTTAACTCTGTAAAAATTACTACTTATTAGTATATAGGCGCATTATTGAAGATATTATACCCCTACATAAACAAAACTATAAAGCGTTTTATAACTTATTGCTTATTGATATTTTTAAGCTTGTCCTATTTCTAAAATTTATTTAAGACTCTCATAGTTATTAATTCATTGATTTTAAGATAGCTTAATTTCTGATGTAGCCTATCAAATTCTGATGATTATTTTTGACTATAAATTTTATGTTTTTGAGTAGAAATAGTATAAAATATTTTGATTATCGTATGACTTAGCTCGTAAGACTCGATCTCCAAACCTTCATGATATAGTAAATTAATTATACTCCATCGTTATATTAAAGATATATAGTAAACATAAAAAATTTCATGAAAGTTGCTAATTCAAAATATTTAAGGAGTAATAGTGAGTCAAATAGTAACTTAGCATCACCTGAGCTCTGTTTATGCTAATCTGCGCTTAAGTTAAATATCATCAGGTTAATGTATTCAAGATTTTGGGTGATTTCTTCTCTGGCATCATCGTCAGAGTTTTCATCATTTTCTAAATCTTAGAGTGTCAAAAATCACTTTTTCATTTTAGCATTTAAATAATTTTTTTAATTCCGCTTTAATAATTATTTTATTTCAAATGGAGGGAAAAGAAAATGGAACCACAGAGTTTTCAGAAGAATCTAAATTGCTCTTCACTGAAGAGATTCCAAAATGAGGAAGAGTAGCAATAATGTTCTTTATTCCAGACTGTTGCAGCGAGAGAGAAAGTCTTAAGTCAATGATTCTTGAGAGAGGAGGAAACATAGCAATATTTCATGAATGCTTTACTTATCAAATTGCATCTCCGCAAGATGCTAAAATGCCTGATTTTGATGAAAAATACTATAAGGGTATGGTTTATTCCTCTGAATGGATTAAAGCATGAGCAAAGCAAGGTAAATTATTGCCTAAAGAACAATATGCTTTAAGAAAAATTGGGAAAGGAAAAGAGCTCGACTTTGAAAAGGGAAAGATTCAATATACCATCAGAGAAGTCATTATTATGTATGAATGGATCAAAGATAAAAAGCTAAAGCAATCAAAAAGAACTTGGCAGCAGATGGTAGATCAAGGAGTATTATTATGCAGAACAGCAGAGTCTCTAAAGAACTTTTGGAAAACGAACCAAAAATTATCTGTTGATGAATGAATAGAGGCTTTACTCAATAAAGATGCAAAGTATTGTCATCAATATCCCAATCCTGTATTTCCAAATTCAGGATTGCTTACTTTTACCAACGGATCTTGCTTAGAGGAAACTAAAGGTAATGAAAGTAGTGTCAAGTATCCTGTAAAATTAACAAAATCACAAGGCACTCCTGTGAAAGAAGATGATAGTCAAGAAGAACAAATAGAACCTTTTAAAAAGAAAGCAATTATCAACATGCATGAAGTTATTGACCCGAATGAAGACATTACTCCTCTTCGTGAAGATCTTGATTTTGAAATTCACGTTGTATCTAAAATAGAAGACAGCTCTGAAGAAAATGAAGAAGGTAGCGAGCATAAATATGATCAAGCAAATATCGAAATAGATAAAAATGAAGTAGTTGAATATGCTGTAGAAGAAAGTGATGAGGACATTGATGCTGAAATAGAAGCCGAGATAGTGAAAATTGTTGAAGAAGAAATTAAAGATGAAGAGATGCTCTTCTGTACAACTCCACCTAAGATTAAAGAATCTGAGGTGAACGAAAAGCAAGTTGATAACATCAGACTATCTCAAAATTCTCTATCTGAGTTCTTTAACGCTTATGATTCAAATACTAAAAATTCAGAAAAACCGTTTAAGGAAAAGAAAGAGATGTTAGTTGAATTGCTCAATGAAGATTTTGGAGACAATAAGTTTTGGAAGTCACCAAAATCTTCTGAGAAAGATGAGAATATGAAGTTCCATTAAAGAGATTTTCAATTAAATCATGATAATTACTCATAGATAGACCATTTTTATTCAATTTTGTGTTATACATAATTTAATAAATATTTTTTTATGTATCATTGAAAATCTTAATTATCAGAGACAATAAGTCCAATGATGTATTAAAATAAATTATTAGTTCTACCTTTAAATACCAATTATTTTATTTTCGTATAAATTATTCAATTGTTTTACTACATCGAATTGATATGATATCTTTAGCATTAATTGATTGGCATAGTCTATTCCTGTAAGAATCTTGCTTTTTCATTTTTATATATTTAATATCATCTCTTAACCTGTGTAATTTTACTGGTCTAGATATTAAGTAATCGATACATTTTTCAATTTTTTCTTTTCTTTTTAGATTTGCTCCAACTATGATATAAGTTAAAAATAGCTTACATTCATTTTTATTTATAGATTCAACAGAATCATTGAGAGGAATCAAATCTTTTATTTTAATTTGAGCTCTTTTTGGTGAGACAATAATCTTTTCAGAATCAAACTTAACTGGTTTCTCATTTTCAAAATAATAAGCAAAACTTCACATTCATGGGTTCATACTCATAACAGCTAAGTATGCATGAGTCGGAGGTGGTTTGATTCCAGCTGGCCTTCAAAAAGCAGTAAAATTTTCTCCAGAATTAAGAACATCTCGAGTATAAATTTTTATTTTTGAAGTACTAAACACTCCTTCATTGTTGTCATCATCTGGTCTTCTGTTTGTATATGAAACATATACAAGAAAATCTGAATCTATTTAAAATTTAATTATTAAATACAAATACATTTAACAATAAAACTTTATAAGAAATTGATCAAATTGGCTTAGTTGCTAACCTGGTGCTTTTTCATTTTGCCTGATCTTTAGAATTCATGGGTTTGGATTACTATTGAATCTTAATGTAAGATATAGCTAAATATAAAATTATGTTTGGCATCTTAAGATAACTACCACTTGTTTGCCTGCAATTCCGTATTCATTAATTCTTCTAGGCAAAAGTATTCTTTCGTGCTCTGAAAGTACTTGATTAACCTTAAAGATTCAGCTCTTAATCTCTTTTTCTCATTTACCAACTTCGCTTGCAATACTTGGAGTTTTTCTAATTACTTAAATAAAATTTATTACGGCATCGAGCTGAGTCTGAGCAATGAACTTTCAATGTTTTGATTAATAATCTGATTTAGTTTTACTGTAAACACAGAGAGTCCTGATTCCTTCGTTCTGTAAGATAATAAGATTAAATTTTTAATGAGCTTGTATCTATCAATGAGCAAGCTTGTTATGGTTTATGAAACTTACTGAGTTTTTAAAGGACTCTCATCAGAAAATATTCCCATGTTTTTGAAGTCTATACACATAATAGATCGTCTTTTGCTTGCAAATGTAAATGAATGCAACTTTCAATTTAACTCCAAATGGAGATCAAATATCAACATAAAAAAGTTGATTATAGAACTAAAAATACAATAGTACTTCATAGTTAGATAAAATAGCACAGAACTTACTAATAGGATTTCGATCTGAGTTATACCTAGTTACGCTAATTGGTGGAAAGCGTGTTTGAGTTACAGAAAAGTCAGATCATTTTCCATGTTTAATAGGGCTAATGCTTTGAGTACTATCCATATCACATTTTTGTTTTATTTTGAAAGGCGAAACAAGCTTTGGATTTTTGATCAACTTTGTTAAAGATTTGTGTACAATAAACTTGCTTCATAGTGATTCTTTCTCCTTCCTTCTCTTTTTGGTAGGTGAGTCATATCAGTTTTGACGATGAGTTTTTGAGTTGTTGATTGTTCTCATACTTAAGATTATCTGCAATAATATTTATTAGTAAACCATTTGAACTATTCTTGAGG
>NZ_JAJBJC010000091.1 GCF_021811825.1 Candidatus Anadelfobacter sociabilis
TTTTAAAGATGAGAATTTATTCAATAACTTCTTGCTTATTGCTTCTGTATCCTTTTGCTTGAGTACAGAAAAAAGCAATATTTCTAATGTTTCACTATCAGAGAGCATCCCTAGTGGTGATTTTTGAAACTTTTTACGTAATCTACAGCGATGCTCGGATCGCGATCGATCACCTTTCAGCATGCTTTAGTCATCTGTTATATACAAAATAAGCCTTCCACAAAAAAATGCATAACTACACACCATATATGATGCCAGATAATATCTTGCTCAATACTTACATCAAGATATAGTATAGTGTTTTTTTGGGGTAAGTGATCTAGGATTGGTGGTTTTTTTGGTTAGTAGGAAAAATTATTTTGTTGTCAAGTTGAAGAAAGTTATATATTTCATACTTTGAGTAGTAAACTTTGGGTTTTGATAGTATGCCAAATACAAGCTATAGAGAAAATCTTGCACCAAGAGAAGTACTATTCGCAAATCCCAATGTATCAAGTGTGAGGATTAGTCCGAATGGAAAGTGCATTGCATATCTTGCAAACACGAATGGTGTGATGAATTTATTTGTTAGCGCTGCAGAAAACCTCGAACATGTAAAACATCTCACACATATCACAACAAAAAACATCTCAAGCTTTTACTGGTGCTATGATAATGAACACATCGTATATTTACATGATGAGCTAGGGGACGAAAACTACAAGGTGTATTGCGCCAGTATTACAACAAAGCAAAAGAAAACCTTAGTTGATTATGACAATGTCCAGACACTTGTAAAACAGATCAGTCCAAAACATCCGAGTAAAATAGTAATCGAGATGAATTATCGGCGAAAAGATCTCTTCGATCTATACATTGCAGATGTCAGAACTTGCTCTCTAAGGCATCTTTTTGAAAACAACAAATATACCGAAATAATACTGGACTATGATTTCAATATAAGATTTGGAGTGTACATGACAAACAACGGAGGGCAGATTATTGATTGTATCAGTATAAACTCAGATGATAGATACAATACAAAAGTCTTTATGGAATTATCTGAGCAAGATGCAACAACTTCTATCGAAGATAAATTAGCCACCAAGATCATAGGATTTAACAAAGATGCAACGAAGCTTTGGCTAGCAGACTCAAGGGACGCTGATACTTCTGGACTTGGACTTCTAGACATTTCCACAAAAGAAACTGAAATTTTATACAGAAACTCACAAGCAGATATCGAGAAAGTTTTGCTGCATCCCTTAACAAAGGAAGTGATAGCTATTTCATATAATTCTCACAGGGTTTTCTATGAAGTCCTAGATCAAAGTTTTGCGAAAGACTTTGAATTACTACAGAAGAAAGCCAATGGTGAAGATTTTAATATAACAAGCATGAGCCTAGATTGTAATTTGTGGATTATAAAATACTATGGCGATATTTCTTCAAAGAAATATTTTCTATACAATAGAGAAAAAGGGGATCTGCGACATCTCTTTACAGGAAATACAACACTTCAAAAATTCGAACTGAGTCCAACATTATTCACAACAATTGAAGCAAGAGATGGACTAGAATTAAAATGCTACATTACTTTGCCAAAAAACAGATTAAAGGTAGAAGCGCCAGAAAATAGGATTTTTGATCCGGAGAATGTTATACAATCTGATACCGCTCCTTTAGTTCTGTTAGTTCATGGAGGTCCAACATATCGCGATAGATGGGGATCTCTCATAACGCACCAATGGCTTGCTGACAGGGGCTATGTTGTGCTAAGCGTCAATTACCGCGGCTCCTCTGGCTTTGGTAAAAGCTTCGTTGCTGCTGGCAATGGAGAGTGGGCTGATAAAATGCACAATGACCTTATAGATGCAGTACAATGGGCTGTAGGAAACAGAATCTGCGCTAAAGATCAAGTTGCCATAATGGGACGCAGCTACGGAGGATACGCAGCTCTACTTGGCGCCACAATCGCTCCGGAAGTTTTTGCCTGCGCAATAGATATTGTAGGACCATCTAATTTGGAGACCGTTCTTGAAACATGTCCTCAATACTGGAAACCACTATACAATGTTTGGAAACGCAAAATGGGCGGAGATATAGATAGCGAAGAAGGACGTCAAAAATTACGTGCAAAATCTCCAATTACATATATTGACAATATCAAAAAACCATTACTTATCGTTCATGGGGCGCATGATATACGAGTAAAGAGTAGCGAGTCAGAGCAAATTGTATCCGCACTCCAAACAAAAAATATTCCCGTAACGTATCTCCTTTATCCAGACGAAGGTCATTCATTTTCAAAACCGCAAAATAATATGTCGTTCCTAGCTGTGGTCGAGTGTTTTCTTGCTCTTCACCTTAAGGGAGGAAAGTTTGAACCAACCACAAAGCGCCAGATAGAAGCAACATCCATGCAGTTAAAGGTTGGAACTTTAGAGATTACAAAACACTTTAAAAATCAAAAATACACTTGATAAATTATGATCTCGATTAATTACATTATCACGGGAGGGTTTTTTGTATTTATGTTGTTATCGGGCTGGTACTACAGGAATCATATCAGAAGTTTTCAAGATTTTGCGCTATCACGGGGACAATACTCAACTCTTGTAATGGTCTTTACCTACATAAGCACATTGAAATATAATATGAGTGTTGTGGTATGGAATAGTAGTGTGATGATTATCTCCTGACCCAATTACCTTACGATAAGGAAAGATGGGATAATAGCATACTAGATCTGGGATTACGTCATCAAGAACAAACAGAATGATTAAAGGCAATGCAAGATGAAGTATTGGTACTGCAATCTTCGCAATTATCAAGAATGCTAGACAAATGCCCTAGATGTGGATGGAAGATGCAAAAGAGAGGATATAAAGAATCGAATTTCCATTCGGTGAGATCATATAGTAAAAATACAAAAAGTGCAGTGTAGTAAATGTAAGTGGAATAGCACACTTAGCGTAAAGTCATTATTAAAGAGAGGGATTTATTGAGATTTAATTAGATTACAATGGGAAATGGGAATAGAGCATAGCTATTAGAGATGCGCAAAAGGATATTAAATACTAAATTATGCTGTAAAAGGTCAATTAATAATCATAAGCGAATAATATACAAGTAATAGAGAAAGTTGGCTCATATCCTTAATCTGGTAGGCAAGAGTCACGATAAATAGTCATTGAAAAGTCGATCTATAGAGTAGTTGAAGTTCTGCGTATATGTTTGGCTTGAGCACATTTTTTCTCAATCGGATTGAGATCTGGGGAGTGTGGAGGGAAATAAAGCAATGTATGGCCATCATCCTAATCAATTGCTGTATGTCAGTGCTATGGAGAGAGGCATTATCCATTATAATTACGCTATCTTCAGAATGGCAGGTAGTAAAATGTTTTCTACCTAGGCATGTAAAAGTAGCTATATCCACCGAGCCAGTGATTAAACCAATGGATATTGAAGTTTTACCTATTCAAGCAACAATCATACCACTTCTATATTGGGTTGGGTGTATAGCGCAGAAACCATGGAAGATGAGAATGTAGAGAATATAACAATAGCCAAAGAATCGATTACGCGTCGTATAAAAGATAAGGAAGTTTATAAAAGAAGCTTCGAGGCAATGACGAATATTATTTATAAGCCAAAGAGTATAAAAGGAAAGAGGAAATGTATTAGTAGATGCCTTTGTGCAAGTTCTACACTATCAGATGGTCAAGAATATATGAAGAAAACGAGGTTGATGGCGGCGAAAAAACAAGGTTTATCAAAAGAAACAGAAGTTACAGCACTTTGTGATAGTGCTGTTAATTGCTGAGAAATAGCAGAGTTTTAAAAATCATATTGCAGCAAATTCGCAGGAATTTTAGATTGGTTTCATATTTTTAAATTAGTTTGATATATGTATGAAGTTCAGTAATATATCTCTACCAAAAATGCAAAAAGAAAAATTAAAAAAAATTAAGTTGTATTTGTGTCGCGGCAATATTGAAAAAGCTTTTGAAAAACTAGATGATTTGATTGGAAGAATAAAAAACGCTTCTAGGGTCTTTAAATTGAGTAAATTAAAAACTTGCATGAGCAATAATCAGCAATAATAGTAAATTATGATGAAAGGAAAAGCAGAAATCTGCCATACACAAGCCATTTAGCGCAGTCAATTATTGAGAACCTTATTAATCAAAATGCAAAGGTCAACAACATATGCGTTGGAATAGAATTGGTTTGCACTACTTATTACAAATTCGCTCTCATTTTTCTCGAAATGATTCAAATCTTCCTTGTATTGATAAAAATTTTACTTAAAATACACAAAAAGGAGTTTAAATTGCAATTTGCACACCTTAATGTGGTGTATATCAAAGATGATAAGCTTGATGTTGATTATTACGGAAAGTTTTGTTTTTCTCTCAGCTGTCTATTGCTTAAATAAATTCCATTACATTAGATAGTGTATTGATTAGACTTATTATTTATGAAGTACTTTTGCCTAATCTATTGACTACAAGTTACAATTAATAGATTTTTTTGATACCTCAGTGTTTGATTTTCAATGATATAACTTAGTAATTAAATCAAGCTTAAGATTGAAATGCTTTTTTTATTTTTATATTGATCAATCATAATTTCAAAATGCTGAAAAAATTTCTATAACATTTTTATCTATATTTAGAATAGTTTTAGAGTTAATTAAAGTAGTTTTAGATGAAGTGGTTGTAAAATCAATAATGTATGTGATAAAGGTATAGGCCGCTTGCAGGAGCTGTAATTGAGGCTAATGCTCT
>NZ_JAJBJC010000242.1 GCF_021811825.1 Candidatus Anadelfobacter sociabilis
CAAGTCATAAATACAATTAGTATCAGGTGACTCGCCATTATAGTATTTCTTTAAATTTAAGCCATCAATAGGGTAATCAATAAACTCTTGTCTTTTTGAATAAAAGTTGTTTCCTCCATAATAGCTACTTTCTGAATAGTGTTCATTTTGCTTGAATTTATTTCAAATAAATGATCAAGTACTTAGGTGAAATGCTTATCTTAGATTTAAGAATATTATCAGCAACCTTTCCTCACTCTTCTCATGGATCATCGTCTGGATATATTTCTTCAACTCAGTATTCATTAAGTCAATCATACACACTTATTTTATTTTCTCCATTGTATCTGTTTCCAACTTCATTTGAAGTATAAGGAGATTTGAATTTTATTAAAGGAGTTTCGGATAGTTGTATAATTCTGAATACTGGATCATTTTCTTCAAATTCTCAAAGCTAAAATAGATGAAGTTAATATATCAAGCAAAATTTATAATTTTATTCAAAACTGAACTAAAACTAAAATCATTTGACAACCCCAAGTTTATTGTTGCATAGATAAAATGAGTTTAACAATTAAAGTAAAACAAAAGGCGCATTAAATCTTTAAAGCTAATTTGAATACTCTAAAAGAATTTAAGCTTTGTTTAAACACATTTTATTTTTAGCTTATAATTACTAAAAAGATGTAATAAAAATGCAAATCCTAACGAATTTGATGTTAAATAGTATATGTAAATTGATAGGTGATTTTTCGAATTAATCAAATTTATGTTTCATTTGTCGTCAAAAAACATTAAATTACCTCTTCAAAGCTAACATCTTTCAAGAAATCAATTTCTTTGTATTCATCTTTATCATCTTGGTCAATACTTTGCAATTTGTACATAATTTTATATTTTCTCCTATACAATATTGCGAAAAAAATTACTCTTTATCTAAAGTTTTCATTATAGTTTCATCTAGATTATCCTTCTGTGATGATCTATATCCGCTATTTGCATTTTGTGTGAACAAATATCTGAACACTGCTTTATGGATACATGCAAGAGAATTCTTTTGACTTAATGCAATCTTTAATGTAATGTCTTGCTTTATTAGTCTGCAACTATACTTATCTTCTCTCCATAGCTTAAAATTGAAGTATTTCTGATCATCTTTGAGCTTTTCAAGCTCATATACAACAATTTCTAGTTCGTTCTATTTGATTTTAAATTAAATATAGACATAATTGACTTTTGCTTACCTTTGATCCTGAATTGTCTAATAATTCCTTGAACGTACTGTTTTGATCAATCTGTACAAGTTCATTATTTCTGTCTGATAGGATAAAA
>NZ_JAJBJC010000243.1 GCF_021811825.1 Candidatus Anadelfobacter sociabilis
GCTCTTTAATGGTTGAACATTTGTATCTTTGTTCTTTCTGATTATCATTTGTTTTCCAGCACTTCTCAGTCTTTCTCTTTCATCGCTGACATTATTTAAGCTTTCTTCATATCCAACAGGACCTATTATAGCTTGATGGTTTGTGTTATGATGATCGCAGGTGCATCCTCGTGGTCAAATATTATGGATTAAAGAATCTTCTCTAGCATTCATATTTCCTCCTCTATTTGGAGATACTCCTGGTAAAGAAGAATCAAGATTCTTTTGAGAATTTATTACTACTATACTATTTGATGGATTATGTTGAGGCTTATTTGTCCTCATCATTAATTCGCCACTTTCATTAGCTCTTTCAAAATCATCTGAGTCATATCCGCCGCCATGATTTCTAGGATTATTAGATCTCTTTAGACTTCTTGTCCCTCTTGTATCAGGAGAATTGCTTAATCTTTCTTTAGTAATTACTTCTATTCCATGTATCTTTCTGCTCAGAGTGATTATATCATCACTAACAGCTTTCTTTATTCCATCTATTTCATCAATAATCTGATCTTTAAATACTTTATCATTATTATTTTGTCAATATGATTCAAGGTTTTGTATTCTTTTCTCAAAATCAAGAGTTATTTTATTTGCTAATTCACCAGCATATTCTTCAGGAATGATCGGAATATGTTTTTCTTTTATTATTGTTACTGGAGTATTATCTGATGTATGATTTGAATTTGATGTTAAATCATCCAATACTTTCCCATGCCTCACAGCAATAGTTTCTAATCTTCCAATTCTTCCTTCAATATTCTTTGGATCTCCGACAGGAGATTGAGAAACTTGTCTTGTCTTTTGGACTTTGACAACATTTTGTTGGCTTTGTAAATCAGCTAAATTTTTATTTGCACTATTTATTTTGTCATAAAGTTCATGCCAATTTGTATGTCCAGATTTCTCAATGTTTGCAACTTGAAATTGAATGTCTTTCAATGATTTAGAATTTACTTGTTCAAAGTGGTCAATATTGTTAAGTCTAGTTTCAAGTCTTTTTATTTCTAGCATTGTATCTGTTCTTAGATTCTCAATAGATTTATCAAATTGCTGGTTTTGTTCTAAAGCAGTAATATGACTAGTATTTATTCTATTATCTTTATCAATATTCATTAGTTTTCTGTCAAATTCTTCCAATTTTGACTCAATTGTAATCATGAAAGTATCTTGATGCTCAGATGTTTCTTCTTTAATTTCATTTACAAATTCCTCATAACGCTTCAATCTTTCAAAAAGTCCATCTCTATCATGCTCATGCTCTCT
>NZ_JAJBJC010000092.1 GCF_021811825.1 Candidatus Anadelfobacter sociabilis
CTATGCACGGTATTTATAATTTTTATGACGATTAATCATTGCAAAATTCACAAAAAGATACAGAGGATATAGTGCGTTATAATACACTAATGCGATTTTCCCCACTCAGCACGCCTGTAGGCCTATAAAAGGAGTTAGTCCCGCGTCTTGGAATAATATCAATTTGCATTGGAAATATGAATTTAACAAAAATTCTTCTAATATCAGCTTTAGTAGCTTGAATAAATTGATTAGAAGTCAAATCTTGATTGATGATATTGTGGATGATCGGAAACAAAAAACGATAGAAGAAGACTAGGGGGATTCCTTAATGTACCTTTTAGCAGGGATGGGGCAATTAAACCCAAGGTGACAGGTCAGATCAAAAAACCACTTGATCTACAAAGAATTTAGCATATAACTAATGCGCTCTTGTTATCAAAAAATTTAATAAGGTACATGCTATGTATGAGCTAGAAGATCTACACAATACACATCATTCTCAAATGACAGATCCATTTGATGATAACTTCGATATGATAGAGAGTGGTAGAAGTAGCGGTGGAAATAGTGGCTATAAACCTGTAAATATGCCAAGCGGCAGTTGGAATACTGGCAGCGAAAACGTCTATGGCGGAGGATCAGGTAGCCATTATAATAATAACAATTGGAATAATAATCATCATAATTCATATAGCTCTAGTACCGGCAGTAATTTTAAAGATACCGGTATTCTGAAACATAACAATGATAATATGAACAATTGGAATAATAATCATAATGGTTATAAAGATTTTAGCATGACGAAAATCGATAATCATTATCAACCACAAAAGGCTGATTGGAAAGCTACGCCTATATTTGAGGTAAACCACCAGTATCCTGGAGGTTTTATTTCTACTGTGGGAATGGACGTCTCTAAAAAAGATTCGGGTAGTATCGGATTATCAGGAATTGTCAATATTAATGACCGTGGCATAGATGGAATAGGATTTAAGGCTAGTGCTAGTATTGAAAACGAGAAAAACAAATTCTCTGGTAGTGTTGAGAAGGTAGGGGACTATAACAAGTTTAGCGCTACAGCTGAACGTAAAATTGGTGACGGAAGTAGTGTTTTTGTTGGAGGCTCTTTTGATAATAATGGGAATAAGGAGGTAGGAGGCGGAGTAAATATCAAATTCTAATCAAAAACCAATCTCTGGTTGTGAGAGAGTAAGAGACAGCCACTAGATAATTCGTCTAGTGGCTGTCTCTTTCCTGTTTGTACATATAACAATCACGCGCAATATACGAGTCGCATATGAATTATCGAAACCTTCATAAGTCCATAGTAACCATAACAACCGCCCATAACCCAGGGATGGGCTTTATCCTCGATATAGAGCTTGGATTTATTGCAACAAACAAACATCTCATAAGCAAATCATATATAGAGCAACAAGTAGAAATTAAGTTATTCAACAACAAAACTATCGAAGGCGCAGTACACTATAAAGATCCTGAACATGATATAGCTATCATTCAAACAACTGAGGATCTAAAAAGTCTAAATTGCAAATGCACCAGTCTAAATCATGATGCAATAAACAAAAATGATACAATCTTCACACTACGCAACCAATTCGCAATATATGGCAAAGTGCTAGATCCACACTTGTCTGGAGGATACTTCTCTACACAAATTATATCAACAGATCTCGAAAGTGCACTAGGCGATAGCGGCTCTCCAGTATGGAACACCAAGGAAGAAGTAATTGGTATACAATTCGCAATCACAAACAACAAAGCTACTTTAATACATTCTGCATATATAGCTGATATACTCAGCAGTATATCATCTAAGTCACTACCATTTAAAAATAGTCTTGGAGTAATATTTGATTATTGCAAACTAAATGATCTAAAAAAATATACATCATTCCCTCAAGAAAGAATAGAGGAATATAACAAGAACTACAATAAGTGCTCTGATAAGATCATCTGTATTAAAACGACATTAGATATACCAATACTTAAAAACAATCTCCAACCTTTGGATGTTATATGGAACATAAAAGACTTTTATATTAATTGCGGCCTATACGCTCTTCAAAAATTTATAAATAATTCTCGAGACACAATACATCTTAACATAATTAGAAATGGCTCCCTACAAAAAATTGATGGACATACTTATAGTCTCTATAGATATCAAATAACATCTACTTTAAGCATTAATGGAATGACGGTCTTTCAAGCTGATGAACTGACGCATTTAATAACTGGAGCTCCTTTAGGAAGTGTTGTTCTTGATACAAGTAGTACAGTAGTATCAATTAAGAAAATTGACATCTATCCTGCACATAACATAAAAGATGTAATGAGCATCTTGCCATTATGTATTTATAAGAAAAACTTTGTTCTGTATACATCTTCTCCAAAACATCACTTTAACAATTTAATCACTATGAACCAAAGCGTTCATGCAAATTACTTCACGTTAGATGAAGAATCTCTCATACTATTTCAGTACAACAATAAAACACACAACTGGCTTTCTTATAAAATAACGGAGCATACCATTTGTACAACACACTGCGCAGATAATGCAAAGAAAAATCTACATCATTCATCAAACGAAATTATTCCACAAATACAAGAGACCTGTATTTATGACGATACTATGATAAATCTGATACAAGGTTTGGAATGAGTGATATCTACACATTCATTGCAAACGTTCATTAAGCATCGTTGTAACTAATTTAATATTTTAACTACTAAATAGCTACAGTTTTAGAACTAATCTCTTTTGTCTGTTTTGGGAGTATACTAGAGATGACTAAAGCTGCTAATAATTGATAAATGCACATCTATATTGAGCACATTCTCTGCAAAACAAAGATCTCTCTAGACAAAAGACAAAAAAACTCTATTAGTGAAAGCAGTACATTATTCAGGTAATCATATGAAGAAATATACTCTACCCACCTTATTCGTCATATTGCTCTTTTTATCTTGTCGCACATATCAAGCATCAGGTACTAACAAAACAAAAGAAGTATTGCAAAAACCTCAAGAAATATCATCGTTAATCTCAAAAGCTAAGCATGGTGATGCTAAGGCGCAGTATAACCTAGGCGTAATGTACGCCAAGGGTCTAGGAGTAAAGCAAGATTACGCCGAAGCCTTAGAGCTATTCACCAAATCCGCAGAGCAGGGTGATGCTGGAGGGCAGAATGGTCTGGGCATAATGTACGACAGAGGTCTGGTAGTAAAGCAAGATTACGCTAAGGCTCTAGAGCTCTTCACCAAAGCTGCAGAGCAGGGTGATGCTTATGCGCAGTATAACCTAGGCATAATGTACTACAATAGCAAAGGAGTGAAGCAAGACTACGCTAAGGCCTTAGAGCTATTCACCAAAGCTGCAGAGCAGGGTGATGCTGATGCGCAGAATGACCTAGGCATCATGTACGAAAATGGCCAAGGAGTAAAGCAAGATTATGCCAAAGCTCTGGATTGGTATACCAAAGCTGCTAAGCAAGGATTTGCTGGGGCGCAGAGCAATCTGGGCGCTATGTACGCCAAGGGTCTAGGAGTAAAGCAAGATTACGCCGAAGCCTTAGAGCTATTCACCAAAGCTGCAGAGCAGGGTGATGCTGATGCGCAGAATGACCTAGGCATCATGTACGAAAATGGCCAAGGAGTAAAGCAAGATTATGCCAAAGCTCTGGATTGGTATACCAAAGCTGCTAAGCAAGGATATGCTGGGGCGCAGAGCAATCTGGGCGCTATGTACGCCAACGGCAAAGGAGTGAAGCAAGATTACGCTAAGGCCTTAGAGCTCTTCACCAAAGCCGCAAAGCAGGGTGATGCTAGGGGGCAATATAACTTAGGTGCGATGTACTACAATGGCCTAGGAGTAAAGCAAGATTACGCCGAAGCCTTAGAGCTATTTACCAAATCTGCTGAGCAAGGATTTGCTAAGGCGCAGTATAACCTAGGCGTAATGTACGCCAATGGCCTAGGAGTAAAGCAAGATTACACTAAGGCTCTAGAGCTCTTCACCAAAGCTGCAGAGCAGGGTGATGCTGACGCAAAAGCTGCATTGGAGGTTGCCAGAAAAAAGATGGATTAAGTATAACGGCACTGTCAAGTTAACTAAAAGGCTCTGTTGCATTTGGACAGGCGTTAACCTAGGTGCGCTAAGGGGTCGCTTTGATTAGATTGGGAAATTTTGATTTGATTTTCATATTCTTCTTTGGCAATCTGCCAATGATAATTTGGAGTACGCTTCAAGGGTTCTGCCACATCTATTAAGAAGTAGCTGTTTGATCCCACCAAGAACTGATTCGCATGAATGCTAAAATAATTAAGATTAATTATGGTATTAGGGAGAATTATGTAAAAATGTGGTATAAGGCTGTGGGGACATCAGTAAGTGGTCTGCAGAGGGCAATTTTTGTGATTTCTTGAAAAAACATTCCCATAAATATAACGCTGGAGGGTGGTTGACTTACCTAGACTAGTGTTAAGCTATCTGTGCTGAGAGCCCCCCTTCATTAAAATTATTTTGATCCCGCAAGTTTTAGCTATTATTCTATTTCAAGCCTGAGGCATACTAGGCACTGTTAACAAATCTGTATAAAAATATAAGTAAATCTGCACTATAGGCCTACAGGCGTGCTGAGTGGGGAAAATCGCATTAGTGTATTATAACGCACTATATCCTCTGTATCTTTTTGTGAATTTTGCAATGATTAATCGTCATAAAAATTATAAATACCGTGCATAG
>NZ_JAJBJC010000244.1 GCF_021811825.1 Candidatus Anadelfobacter sociabilis
TGACGAAATTTAATCGACCAATGATTTGATAAATCAACCATTTTAAGCAAACAGCAATACAATAAATTGAACAATAAACTATCCCCATGAAGGCTTTAGTTCTTCTCTCAGCTATCTATTTATGACTCAAATAAACCTCGACATATCTTAATATGTTATTATTTAAGTTCCGCTATCTACTTTACCGTTTCATATGCTATGCTTCCGCTTACCCTATAATTTTGACCGATATGAAAATATGCATGATATTTATGAATATATAGTAAATCATATAAAGATTTAGTGCGGCAAAAAAGCTTTAAAACGTTATATAAAGAGTTAAATTTATAAATTTTATATTTGCCATATTTGCTATATTTTTTCGTATTCGCTAAAAATTTTTACATAACTTTACATAAGATTTATAAGAGATTGGCAGAAGGAATCTGATGGTAAAAAATATTAAGCTACAATGAATGGATTTTATCATTCTCCTTGTCCTTTTTAGCTTTTACTAAAAATTGTATTATCTATCAATCTATTTATTTTAGCTTTAGTTTTGGAATAAGAAATTTCTTTATACAAGACTTATGAGCAGCAATATTACAATCATCACTCAATACTATCTGCGCTATGCGTTCATTATTTACAAACCGATTATCATACTTATTCTTTCATCAATTTTTTATCAACAACTTTTTCTCTACTTTTATCATGATCTCTATCTTTTTATAAATAGTCACATCAATTCCACTTTTTCCATATATACAGCACTCTCTTTGTGTATATCTTACTATCACCTCTATATATCTATATTCTACTCACATATAGTTAAGATTTTTTTAAAAAAAGTCTAATTTTTAGATGATTTCTAATACTAAATTTACTGATCTTAAATATCATAAATATATCTACTAATATACAAACAGTCCAATATTTGAACTCTTTCCACACTATAAAATATAGCACCTATCTATTCTATAATAGATACTTACATTTTCTACAAAGCAATGGTTTATATATTATGTACTACTCTAAGTTAGAGAAATATATTAATAATATATTTTGAATGAAAATGTTCCATTATGAATAAAATATTAAATTTTGATCTATATTTTTTACTTCTTTTAGGTCTGTTTGTTTCTTTAACAAATTTTAACTCTCAATAAGTGATATAATAATGTTTTTAAAAAAAATGAAGATTTACAGATTTTTATAGATAATTTTGATATACCTAAGATGACGAAGAATCTAGAAAAGAGAGATGATAGTGATGTACAGAATACTGATCAGCATTTAGTTCATATAAATTTTGGTGTG
>NZ_JAJBJC010000245.1 GCF_021811825.1 Candidatus Anadelfobacter sociabilis
TAGCAAGAATAATAATTGAGAATAATCTCAATGTAAGAGAAACAGAAAAATTAATTAAAAAATTAGCAAAGCAAGATGAGAAAGAAAATTTACAGAAAAACAATCATAAAAAACATGATGCAGATTTTGTTCAGATGTTTCTCTTCTTGGTAATATTTAGTTATTACACATTTTAGTTGTTGATATTTATTTATAGGAAGTGATCATCTATAGTAGGTAGTAATTTGAAGATTCCATATAAATAAAGCAAATATGAATGTTTCTAGAAATGAATGTAAAAATTAAAATAGTTCATTTTTACAAATAATTTTTGAATAATTAAAATTTTATATAGTAAATGATTCATTTAATAACAATAAAATTCCAATTGAATTTGCAACTCTTGATAATATTAGACCTAGTCCGAGTTTTTTGACTGTAAACAGAGATCTTCAAAAACAGCCTATTTACATTGATCAATATGATGGTCCATCTTCATTGATTACTATTTCCCCGGATAGAAAAACTGATTTGGCAAAATCATATAAAATGAAAAATCCATACCAAGAGGAAAGAAATCAATTCTGAAAATCATATTCTGATTTTAACTCGAGCACGATTGAAGATAATGGAAGTTGCACTTTCCCTGCCTTAAAGAGAAAAAGTATGAATCTTTCTTCTACTAAGGGACTACTAAAAACTTCAAAAGAGCAATTCCAAGAGTTTTGTGAAACACGTGATACTCTAAAAGAGTACAATGAACTTAAAAAGAATAAGAATTTTCTCACAAAGAGAGACAGAATAATGAAGAACGGCTGGAGACACGGAGTTGTAGGAGTTGAAAATCCTCTAAGTCCTGATAGTGATGTTTATAATGATATTTATTTAGCCAAAACTCTTCTTGAAAAAGAAAAGAACCTTATTAATAGTAGAAGGCTAAGCACGCTTAAGAAAAACAATAATACATCTTCTCAAATCAACTTTGGAGTCGAGCAGAGATACACACGAGATGAAGATGAAAAAGTTGTATCTATTGATCATGATTGGAAGTCAAAGAAAGTTAGCCCTGAAAGATTTATTAACACTCATGAAAATATCTTTGTTCCTTACATTCCACCTCAAAAAGAAGTCAGAAGGTCTAAACTTATAGAGGAAGATTTGAGAGGAAAACAATTCAATATCGTTACTGGTGATTCTTCTGCAGCTATCCAGTTGCTATTAAATTAGATTCAATTATTTAAAATTTTAAGGGGTTTTGGCTAAATAAATATCATTATAAACATCACTATCAGGACTTAGAGGATTTTCAACTCCTACAAC
>NZ_JAJBJC010000246.1 GCF_021811825.1 Candidatus Anadelfobacter sociabilis
ACTCAATAATGTGAAGTATTGTTCTACACCTTTACTAAATTTACTAATATCTAAATCTTTTCCGAGCCGAGCATTATTCATCAACTCTGCCGCTACCTGTATCAGCTTCAATTTCTCTGATTCTCCATCTTCTTCTTCATCTCCAGACCCCTCGCTAGATATTTCTTCTTTATCTCCGGACTCCTCGCTAGATATTTGATAATCAATATTATTTGCTTGCATAATATAATTGTTTATTTAAAAGATTGCTGTTTTTATAAGGTAATGGTACACTTATGAAAATTCATGGTCAATAATTTATTTATTATTAGTAAATGATATGAAAAGTGAAACTAAGTTTATAGATGTGGAAAGTGGAGAATGCGTTGTTAGTGATTTGGCAGTTGATTCTATTTTATCTGCTCTTCCTTTAGGGAATGATATCGCAGTATGTCTATGGTCTCCAGAATTAGATTTTGCTGCATTAGGTCGTAATATTACACCTCAAAGAATGGAGGAGATTTTAGTCGATATCTCAGCGCGCGATACTTCAAATGCAAGAGTACAAGTAACGATAGTAGGTGGGGATAGCTCTGACGAGGCAAAAGAAAATGAGCATTCTATTTTAGGTGTGATAAATGAGTTTAATAATGAAATGGGCATTTTTGATATAAACATATTAGCTAATGATGTGATACATCCAAATTATTGTATATTGAGTACATCTTGTGGATTTTGTAGATAAAAAGAATACAGCTTACTAGAAAGGGGCATTGCTGCTAAAAAATTCTAGCAGACCGATATCGTTGAATGCTACCTCTGCTCTGCAGAGCGGGTTGTTACATTATGATTTGGTCTGAGTTTGTATGTTTCATGTATGATGATACCAAGCAAGGTGCTTGATCCAATTTTACAACTACATGCTGCCATGTCTAACAATGACTGTGATCTAAAATGTCCTACTGCTGTTTTTTCTATCTAAAAATTACATTGCATATTTATAGTGCTGTTTCCTCTCATTATATTACTGAAATTATATCTCCTTTTTATTTTTCTGTCTAGTTTTCGGAGAGTCTTATAGTTACCGCCCTAAACGTGAAGTGCTAGATTTTCGCAGAAATAGTTCCGCTTTCTCCTTTGTGAGTAATTTATTTACTATTTTCTGAAAATCATGAGCAAGTATATCAGCGGGCTTTTTCCCTATTTTTGCAAGCTCTTTAGATATTATCTCCTTTCCATTAACTATTTCACAAATTCTAGGTTTTTTTAATTTTGGAACTTCTGGACATGTGCCAGTATCTGTTGTGATAGTGAAAAAC
>NZ_JAJBJC010000247.1 GCF_021811825.1 Candidatus Anadelfobacter sociabilis
CTACTTGGTTATTTATGATAACACTGTCTATAATAGTACCACTTATGATAACACTATTTGTGTTTTGGTTTAATAAAATGTGTCTACATTTGACGTTATTATACAATATTTTCAGTTGTCTGTCTAATGGAAGAAAACGGAAGAAGTGAATGTTTATATTCCACAAAGATCTTTGAGTAGAAGATCTAAAGACGAAGATATGGAAAGAGTATATATTACACAAAGATCTTTTTGCAACAAAACCTCACTCGCCGGTAAGGCTTTTGGTTCAGGGGAGCGGGCGCCCCTGTTGCGGTATGTGGGGATGATGAGATGTGAGGATGAAGTGTTACGGCTAAGCCGGAGAATAGGTCGTGTACACCTGACGCAACTAACGTTGTTTTTCGTGTAGTTTGTGTTCCAGGTGTACTGGGCATTTCGATGTTCGACGTTTGTCGAACATTAAAATACGATTGTTCGACATTTGTTCGACATTCACTTGTTAATTAGAATTTACGGGCTTTTGCGTGTTCGACAAATGTCGAACAAAAAATAAAAAAAGATTAGAAAAATATTCAAATTTCCAATGAAGAAGCAAAATTATTTTGCTGATTTTTTATCGTAAAATTTGTTGTATATTGAGTTTCCAATTGTCGTTTTGAGGAGGTTTGTATTTGTTTTAAGTCAGCTTTTGTAATGGCGTGTGATTTGTCATATTTGCTAATCATTGTTGAGCCCTCTTTGTATGTGACGAGCGCTTCTTTATGAGAAAATCCAAAGCGTCTTAAGTCGTTATAATTTTTGTGCACATAGTCTCCAACATTTTTTACAAAGTCTATTTGCTTTGTAGGCATATGAGTACCATGTTTATCGTGGTGTTTTATAACTTCTTTTGCTACAAATTCAGCCTTAATTGGGTGCATGCCCTGAGATATATATTCATGTGTAAGTGTATGAATCTTTTTTCACTGACTCTGAAAGCTTCTAAAGTTTTATCGATGGACGATGGAGTCAAATGATTATCTATTTTTGTTGCAAGTTGCGAATCTATGGCCACTAACCTATTGAGCTTCTCAGCTGAATCTGCGTATTTCTGTAGATCGCTCTTTCTGCTAAATTCATGTACGGAACTGTAATATAAAGGTTGCATTCTTATACGTATTTAACAGACAGATCCCATTATCTTTTTCATACAATGAAGATTCCAATCATTTCCAGAAAAATAAGAACGAATTTGTAATAAGTAGTGCAAACCAATTCTACTCCAACGCATATGTTGCTGACCTTTACATCTTTGA
>NZ_JAJBJC010000248.1 GCF_021811825.1 Candidatus Anadelfobacter sociabilis
AAATACCTAAAATACAAGAGAAAGATATCCAAAAAGTAAAGGCAAATTCTGCAGAAACTCCAAATCAGGAATGATCGTAGGTTCTATGAATATAAATTTTTATAAAGATTTTTACAACCTCAATGACAAAAGATAAATTCAGTTGCACCAATTAAAAAGATAAAAACCAGGAGAGATGTACAAAAGAACAACAATATCAAAGCAAGATCAAATTCTAGTAACTTACTTAACAAAACTGAGGAAGAACTAGAAAAAGATATAAAGAAGGAAATATCTGAAAATCAGCAAAATTATCACTCTGCACAAAGATCAAAGCAAAATAGCAGAGTCGGAGAAATAACTGTTTATCCAAATGCTATTTGGATGTCTGTAAATGATAAACATTCGAATGAAGCAAACGGAACTTGGAAATTAGGAAGACATATGATTCATTTATTACCATCTACTCCAAATGTATTTCGAAATGTAAAAAGACTAGAGTTTTCTAGAAGGATGGAGATGATGGAGAGACCAATTATCATAATTAATTTTTGAGGAATAATTGGGAACTTTAGTAAAGAACAATTATTCTCTGATAACAAAGTTAAATTTGTAATTAGAGGAGGAAGTGCTTCTGCTCTTCAAATGTTTTGTTCTTATTTTCAAGTTGTTCTATTTTTGCATAGTGATTCTAAGAAATATACAAGCAAAATTAGGGAGTGGCTAAAGATTCATAGTATAATGGTAGACGCAATTTATAGAAGAAAGAATCAAGATAATAGTTATGAACAATGATATACACAAATATTTAAAGACTTTAATATTACAAATCCAAAATAATATATCAACTAGAGTTCTTGTTATTTCTTCACTTGATTTGGATGGAAACACAATTAACAATGACATTGAACTAAAGACAATTCTGAGTAAAGAAGGAAGAAAATTAGTAAGGGGTCTTTATTTCACTATGAATTCAAAATTAGAATCATCTGATTTAACTGCTCCTCTCGATATCAATATACCAAAGAAGTCTGCAATGGATATGCCACTAACGCTACTTTTTCCTAATGTGCTCAGTGAATATGGAGAAGAACTTTCAATGTTTTCAATATTTAAAATTGTAATGACAATTGCTCTATTATCACTAAAAGACGGATCAGCAAATTCAAAAAATTCTAAGTTATTAAGTCTTAGAGAAGCTGATATAAAAATTCAGAGAAAATTTCTTGGAATCGATTTTTCATTTTCCTGATCAAGTCCACAAACAATTGATAATTATTTTGTTGATGGTACTT
>NZ_JAJBJC010000249.1 GCF_021811825.1 Candidatus Anadelfobacter sociabilis
CAAAATAAATAAATCAAAAGACTACCTAATTGGTAGACTTCTTGAGGATTTCAATGAAGCATGACCAACAAACATCAACTCAAAATCTAATGGAGTACTAGATTTTCTTTGAGTTTTTGAAATTATGAAAAAGCTTGGATTCATTAGACAAAAAGAAAAAATTTCACAAGCAGAAGTTAATTCGGATAAGGCACTATTTATGGACTTCTGGCAATATCTTGAAAAGAATAAGAAAGGAAGCATTACAAGAAACATGCTGCTTCTTTATTTAGTTGCAATCGAAGGAATTAGTATCAATACTGTTCTTAAGTCAAAATTTCTGAGAGATTTATTCTACGCAAGTAAGAATCATTAGCTATTAATTTTGATTTTAATCAATATTTCCTTATTCTAACTTATTAATTTTATAGAAAATGAAAGACCAAAGTTAGTTTTTGAAAGTATTATTAAATCTGAGCAAGAAGCTGTTCATAGTATAAACTCCTTAAACAATACAAAAGAAGAAGATAAAGAAGATTTTGAAGATCAAATAGTAGAAAAACTTGATAAGGAAGAGCTTCATAGCTTTCATCAATCTTTCATTCAATTTGCGAGGAACAGATCATCGTTTTATAAAATGTGAAGTATGAATAAATACAAATAAACGAGAGTGTTTTGATGATCAAGTTAGGTATTATTTTAAAATTTTTATCTTAAATAGAGATAAGCCATCAATTAGTAAAAATTCGTTAGTAATTGCTAAAAAGATTCGTGAACAAATTGCTGATAGAAAGATGACATATTGTGAATTTCGTAAAAAGAGTACTGAGAGAAAGAAGTGCGAAAAAGGAATAAAATCTGAAGATCAAATAGGTGGTCAAGCATTTCATGTGATTCATTCTGAAAGATCAAATAAATAGCAAAGTTAAATTGCATCAATTAGGTCAAAAAGAGACTCTTTCTACTTCAAAAAGTAGACCAAATCTTAATAATCTATTTAAATCTGAAACTGAAACACTAGGAATGTTCGAAAAATCATCGGTTTTAGATTCAATTCCTGAAGAGGGAAATAATTCTGAAGTTAGAAGCAGAAGTCCACAAGTCGTAGGAGAGAAAATTCCAATGCTAAGTATCGATGTTAATTTTGGTGTTAATTTGCATGACAAAATCACTGTATATTCTGGCGATAACCTAAGAAAATTAGCAAATGAATTTACAACAAAACACAATCTTTCAAAAGCATTAGAAAACAAGTTATTGAATATGTTGGAAGAGCAAGTTAAAAGCATTTTAT
>NZ_JAJBJC010000250.1 GCF_021811825.1 Candidatus Anadelfobacter sociabilis
GTGTGACTAAAGCACCTTTCAAAAAATTGAACTTAACACCAATACGTTTTGGTGCAGATGATAAAATAGGAACTTATTTCCATACATTATTTAATTTCGCCGATAGCATTAAGCATCTGCACGACAAAAACACTCAGCGAATAAAAACATTATACACAAATTTAATTGAAGGGGCAACTTGCAATTTGAATAGCAAGATTCTAGATGTACAGCGGGATTTCAATGATTTCAATACCAAAACTACAAGTCAGATTAAGATTTTAGAGAATAAGATTAGCGATAACAAGAAGAAGGCTGAGGATTTAGAGAATAAGATTAGCGATAACAAGAAGAAGGCTGAGGATTTAGAGAATAAGATTAGCGATAACAAGAAGAAGATTAAAGTTTTGAATAAACTTTTGAATAAACAATCCATGGTATTTGGTAATCAGATTGAAGATATAGACCGAGACATTGAAGTTGTGTATGAAAAGATTGCAGATCAACAAACGAAGATTGAAGTTGTGGATAAAAACATTGCAGATCAACGTAAGGAGATTAAAGTTTTGGATAGTAAGATTAATAGTAAGATGGAAGATAGGGGCAAGGCAATATCGAGCTATTTCGAGCACTATACAGTTGTGAAGGTGACTGAGACTGATCTAATGATAGAGGTTGAGTGGGATAAGCTGAATGCTGAGATCGATAAGCTGATTCAGCAGAAGAGTGAGCTGGTTAAGCTGAATGCTGAGCTGAATGCTGACTGGGATAAGCTGAAGGTGATGAGAGCTGAGTGGGATGATTTGCAGGTTAAGCTGAATACTGAGATCTATAAACTGATTCAGCAGGAGAGTGCGCTGGATTATGAGATCGATGAGCTGAAGGAGCTGAAGAGTGAGCTGGTTAAGCTGAATAAGTTGAAAGAGATTAGCACGAATGAGCTGGTTAAGCTGGATGATTGGCTGAAAAAAAAGACTGATGATAATCTAAAGGTTGAGAATAAAATATTGCAGCTGTCGGCGCTAAAGAATGAGATGAATGCGCTAAAGAATGAGATGAAACAAAACATTAATGATAATCTAAAGATTGGAGAGGAAGCACTGGGGAAAGCGGTGAGTTTGTTGCAGTATATGAATACATTGCAGAGTGAGGTGGCTGAACTGAATGCTGAGCTGAATGCTGAGATTGATGATGGTGATGATGATGGTGATCCAAAGATTGCGGATGAAACAGAGTCGGCGCCTTATGGAGGCGAAGAAACGAAAAGCTATGATAAGCAAACGAC
>NZ_JAJBJC010000251.1 GCF_021811825.1 Candidatus Anadelfobacter sociabilis
CGTTAATCATGCTCATTATTTCATCATTTTTCATAGATTTTGCAATTTCAAATGCTGTTACTTCCTCTGCATCTATAAGATCATAATGTATTAAGCTTTAATTTTTAAACAAGCTTCTTAAAATTTATGTTTAATCAATGAAACGCCATATTTCTTATATAGAAAAAGAAATTAGATCAAATTTAATCATGAGTTTTCATGAAACAAAGATTGAGAGCATAATGAAAATTGTTATGATGTAAAACTTATAGTTATAATATTGCTATAAAAAATAATAAATATTGATCTTTAAATGTGTAACTCATTAAATGTATTCGATGCTATTAAAATGAATAATAAAAATACATGTTTGAATGCAACTATTATAAAAGCAGAGCATACGATTCTACAGACACTTTATATATGATGCGAATTGTAATATAATTTTAATATATCTTATTCTTATTTATAAAAATCAACAATGTACCAATCTTAAGCAAATATTCAACAATTTCAACGAATCCATATCTGACTGCCCAATGAAGAGCACTTCTCTTAAATTTATCAACTATGTTTATATTTGCACCTCGTTTTACTAAGAGCTCTAGAGTATGTTTGTATCCATTGCTAACTGCATAGTGAAATGGAGTCCATCCATCAATCGTTTGGACATCTACTGAAACGCTTGAATTATCGA
Source organism: Candidatus Anadelfobacter sociabilis (assembly GCF_021811825.1). GTDB lineage: Bacteria > Pseudomonadota > Alphaproteobacteria > Rickettsiales > Midichloriaceae > Anadelfobacter > Anadelfobacter sociabilis. The sequence continues at coordinate 677 of NZ_JAJBJC010000251.1, forward strand.
GGATATATTCAATTGCCTCGTTTTGTCCTTCTCTTGATGCAATGTGTATTGGAAGTTCATCAGCATAGTTTTTAGATAATAAATCTCCACCCAATTCATAGAAGTACTTTAAAATATTTACTCTTCCATATTCAGCTCATACATGCATTATCGTGTCCCCAGTTGGTCGAATAACTTCAGAGGGATCGATAGCTTCTTGGTCTGCTATTTTAATAGCTTGCTCATACTTATCCCTTTCGATTGCGTAAACTAAGTCCTCATAGTCATCCCATACACTATTATCAAAGAAAGCTTTGTAGTCATCATTTTTAAATACTTCAGTCGTTTCATACTTATTAAAATTAGAGTAAAGTGTAAATAGGTCTTCATCTTTAGATTTTAAACTTTCATCTACTTTCTGCTTAGTGATCTTTTCAAGTAGATCTTTATTTTAGTTTGTCTTGAAGTGCTTCTTTTCTTTAACCCTTGATTTAATGAAACTTCTTAAGATAAGTTACACACATCAAACCAATATTCAAAAATTTTTGTGCAGAGAGTACTATATATATTTGTAGCAATATCACTCAACCTTATCTATTCATT
>NZ_JAJBJC010000252.1 GCF_021811825.1 Candidatus Anadelfobacter sociabilis
GAGATAGATGGCTCTGTCTTTTTAAGTGTGTAAATTCTAAAATAAGCATTAAATTCTGCCCTCAAATTAAGCCATAGCCTCTCAGGACAATTATTTGGCTAGCAGACCCCCCCTTTTTCCCCTTTTTGCATCATCTTATGCAGAATATTAAGTAGAAACTTTTGATGCTGTGCTAGTTGTATTGGTTGATCCACTTACTGTTGTCCCAGCAACTGTTGAGTTAGTCGATGTTGTACCTGTACTTGCTGTTGTATTAGTTGAGATAGAGGTTGTAGGTGCAGATGGAAGTGGAATGTTTACTATCGGTCTTGTCTTTATTATGAAGTTATCAATTGAAAGCAAATAGTTCTTTCCTCCAACTCTCCATGTATCGTTTTTATTTCCTCCTGGAACTTCTAAGAAGTCGGTGTATATTGATTGTTTTGCTAAATCTCTCAATTGATGCATATCATCATTTGTATCAGATGCAGTTCCACTAATGAACAAAATTGGAGTTGTTGTGTTTTCAATTCTCTTGTCACTTGGCCAATAATTTGCAAGGATAAGTGGTCTTAGTAATCTGAAAATCCAGTAAGTATCATCAACCATTGCTGCCATATTGGTGAACGTATTTTCCAGAATTATTCCTTTAAGTTTAGTCATGAAGAACTGTGCTCCATATAAAGAAACAGCACCTCCGAGTACTGGTCCGTATAGATATACCTGAAGAGGATTAATCTTTTTATTGTTAATTGTCCAATCAATAATTGCCTTTGCATCTTTTTCAAGTCCTTTTTCTGATGGTTTGCCTTCAGAATGCCCATAACCTCTATATCCTACAATGACTATGTTTGCTCCTAAGTTGTGATAGATATTTTCTGCCCAAGGAAGTCTATACCCAATATTTCCCCATGTCTCTTGCATATAAATCACGGTTGGATTTAGTTTAGCATTTGTTTCATTACGGATAAACCAACCAGCCAATCTAACGTTATCCTCAGTAGTAATTGTGATTTCTTCAAAATTCATATTTTTATCTTGTGGACTCTTCAATCCTTGTGGGTTATCTTCTGGGTATCTATCATAAACATGCTTGAAGTTGTTTTGATATATGAGCAAGTCTTGCCCAAAGTACAAAGCAACTATAGAGAGTAGGAGCAATACTACTATGATTATAAATGTTGCTCAGCAGCATCTTAGGCAAATGTTTGGACTCTTAGCCATTTATATTTAATTTTATAAAACCAATTCAAATTTATATCATGATATTGGGG
>NZ_JAJBJC010000253.1 GCF_021811825.1 Candidatus Anadelfobacter sociabilis
GAATCTCTTGATTTATTCTCAGAATTTGGTTTGTCAAACATTGGGTGTGCAGGATCAAATCTTTCTGGAATAAAGGAATAAGGATCTTTCCATTCAGCAGGATTATATTGCCTTGGTAATATTCCTAGCCAAATTGTTCAATCTTTTGGAATTGGAATTCCACATATTTCAATATCTTCAAGTGCTTTGTAAGGCATTGTTTCTACAGCTGGTGGATCGATTCTGAGAGCTTCTTTGACTACATAGTTCAAATAATCTCAATCGTTTATAATTTCTTTTGTAATTGACTTTAATGATCCATCGAGATTTAATGCGCCTCAGTTGATCAAATCTTTAATTAGGTTATCGTATCACTTTGGATACTTTGATAGTAAATAAACGATACAGCAAATAGTTCTTGCAGATGTTTCTGTTCCTCCAGCCAAAAATATTTTAATATTATTAACTAATTCGTCAACTTCTAAATTTCCGTTCTGAAGGATCTTTGAAAATGCTGATTCAGAGTCTTTCGTTTGTTTCACAAATTCATTCAAATTTTGATTCAAGTAGTCAATATTCTTTTTATCAGTTTTAAATGGTTCAATTATGTTATGATATGCTAATAGAGGGAACAATTTATATTTGATGCTATAACATATTTATAAATAAAAATTAATAATAATTAACTTATCTAAATTCTTTATCTTAAATCTAGATCTCATTATTTGTAATAAAATGACTTGTAAAATATTTATTGTTAGACTAATAAAAGATTACCTTTGATAATGAGAAAAGGTATCATTTAAGATACGTCTAAATCACTCACTAAATCCAAGAATAGATTCAGATCCATCTGACTCGATGAATCTTCATTTATTCATGATCTTAGCTCAATCATTTCCGAATAAAAGATTATTTATTACTTCGAATGTTATATCTTGAACTAATTCAATAAGATTTATATCTTTCTCTTCAGGCCAAACATTTATAAAACTGTCAAAGATTTCAATGATTTCTTTGATTCTTGCTGAGATTTCATTAAATCCAATTGCTTTCAAGAACTCAGAACGGATTAATTTATATTTCTCAGTTGTAAGATGCTGATCAAAAGATCCAATTCAAATCTTTCCTAAGGTTCTCTTCATTGAATCTGATCTATCAACTTTATGAGGAAACAAATCAATAAATTCTTTATGAGCTCTTAACGAAACAATCTGGAATTGAGGATCTTCTCCATAGAAATATAATCTTATATCAAAATTC
>NZ_JAJBJC010000093.1 GCF_021811825.1 Candidatus Anadelfobacter sociabilis
TAAAAGAGTCATATTAAATAAATTTTAAATATTTCATCAATAGAACGATTAGTGGTTCTACGTATATGCTTAGCTTGCGCTCATTTTTTCTCAATGTGGTTGAGATCAGGTGAATAAGGAGGCAAGTAAAGCAAAGTATGGCCGGCGTCCTGCAGGATTTTGCATTTCTTTGCCTTTGTGAAACGAAGCATTATCCATAACAATCACGCTTTTTGCAGGTAAATTAGGCAATAAAATCTGTTCTACCCAAGCTGTAAAAACTGCTGTATTAACAGAGCCCGTAACTAAGCCAACGGCAATTAAAGTGCTGCCTATCAATGCTCCTATCGCATTGGTTCTTCCTTTTGCTCCCCAAGCATGTTTCCCATAGCACCGTTGTCCTTGTATCGAATATCCATGGATTCTCGGCATGTCATGCGCAAAGCCGCTTTCATCAATGTAAACTATCGGCTTTTTTTCACTTTTTATCTCATTAATTTTTTGGCAAAACATAGATCTTTTTACGGGATCCGCTTTGGGGTGATTCAGAGTTTTTTTTATATGTAACTCCAATACGCTTTTTAGCATGCTTTATCCCAGATGCACTTACTCCGAGCCTTCTTGCTCTTTCGTAACCGTAAGAATTAGGGTGGTTTTGTATATCTTTTTTTAAAGCTTCCCTATCTATTTTGATTGGTTGCTTATTCCTATTTTGCTTAGGCGTTAATTCCTTTTTCCACTTGCTTATTGTCGTAGTTGAGATCTTAAACCTTTTGGATAGATTGATAAAACTCTCACCAGCTGATCGCAGCTTTAGCACTTTCTTACGGAATCAAACTGAATATGTCATCTTTTTCAAGTTTTGATATACATTCTAGCACAACTTACTCTCATAGTACATGACTCTTTTATCTGATCTTAGTTATAGAAGGTGAGACCGACAAAATGATATTAGAGAGCGCATGGATAAAAATAAGAAACAAAGAGGAGAGGGAATTTGATATCTTGCTATTGTATGGAGCCGATTTCATCTCTCCTAACTTTCTAGATGAGAAAATATTTAAAAAAAATCCCAACAAGCTATTCATCTGTATGTTAGATTCTGATACAAAGGGATATGAAATATTAAACAAATTCGAGAAGAAAAAGGAAAAATGGGAGATTTTTTCTAATAAATGTGAAGAAGGATTATGTTATAAACACAAAGAAATGGGAGGCTATATATCGTTATTACCAGTACCAGAATTCAGGAAAAGTCTTGCAAGCAATGAGATGAAAAAGAATAGCAAGCTGACTATAGAAGATCTTTTCCCAGACGAATTATTGAAGAAATATGGCATTAAGGAGGCGAGAGATGCTAACAACAGTGGCAAACTTCAAGATGCAAAAAAGAAGTTTGCCGAAGAAAGTAAAAATTTTGACAAAGCTAGCTTTGAATCTTTTGAACCTATTTTTGCACTAATAGATAAAATAGTTAAGGATTGCAAGGGCTCTAGTCTAGCTGCTCAAAAAAGCTTGGTATCGTAAAACACCTCTATTCTGGAGATCAGATTATCTGTAAAATTCATCATAACGGCGGCAGGCAGTTTTTCGCTTGATGCAGAGAAAGTAAGATCGTAAATCAGCACAATCCGATCATCACAAGCGAATCTAGATCTGATGCTGATATCAAGTAACGCATTGCTAAAGCTCTTTGCGGCTTCTATAACCTCTGCTTTGCCATGAGCTTTAGATAGTGGACCTATAAATTCAACATTTTGATGCAAATACCTAGCCATAGTATCGAAATCCTTTTTTAGCATTGAGCCATAATAATTCTCAGCTGACTTGAGATTATCAGCCTTTTTCGAGCAGCAACCATTTTCCATAATAATGCCTACTAATATTTATCAGTTTGAAAATTAACACTGTATACTTATAACACATCACAGCTCTTTATCAAAGAGCTAATGTCTGCTATTAAGAGCTTGTTATCTAATTTATCTTGTGCATTTATAAGTGAACTTAGAAAATAATTTTTTAATTCCATGTTCTTTATCTCACCTAAGAAGACTTTGATGTTTTTAATATAATTCTCCCTTGAGCGCTCTTCTATTGGTCTAAGAAATTTTTCTTTTCTTAAGTAAGCATTATAAAATATTTCTAACATTAGTTGAACTATATAGCTAATAGTGTCCAACGTATAATAGAAATCAATATCTCTGTAATCTCTATACGAACAAAACACCGGCTGAAGACAATCTAATATTTTTTTCTGCAAATTCAGATGATCGTGTAACTCTGAAGATTGGAGAGATTTTTCTAATAAAATTTTTATAATGTAAAATGAAACTAATAAATTATCGTTCGAGGAAGTCGAATCATTATTCTGGATTGGTCGATTAACAATATCATAGCACAAAGGCTTTATCTCATCTACCATATAAAAAAAGAAATTGATACAAAAGTTGATTAGTGAAGTACCTACGTCAGGTTTTGATAACTGTTCTAACACAAATTTGCACAAACTATCTATAAAAAAAATATCTTTACCATATGTAGAGAAGAACTTTTTCACAATTTCGAGTATTCTGTATTGATTTCGATTATTTTTATATATACAACCAGTGAGTTTTTCAAGATGTTCCATAAAGATGTTATACGGTGAATCTCCTTCTTTATACAGCTTTAATCGCACTTCCCAATATCTGGAATAAATCCAGATGTTATCATCTGCTATGAGGGCATTAGATAATAGCTTATCTATTTGGTAGAAAAATTGAAAAAATTCATCATTACTTAATTGCAGAGTTTCTACTTTTGATAATAAAGCGAAGATGGTAGATTTTTGATATTTTTGTTCATACTCCTTAAATCTTTGCTCGATTGCTGAGGTGTATTCCTCTAATATCATAACGAAATGATTTGGATTTTTTATATAATAAAAAATAGAAAGTGAATCATTCCTTTCTGTTTGAAGATCACAAGCCATTATACAATCGAGAGATTCAAGCAATACCGATTCTAACTCTGATGAACTTAAATTGAGATCATTTATAAAAGAATAGTTACTTGTTATGATACATTCGTAAATCTTCGAATCTTTTGGCAACTTATTATTAAGAAAATACTTCAAAAATTCAATGCCAATGATGTAATATATAGCGCTTCGAGTGCGTTTTAGATGTTGCACAAAATTTATCAGTGCGAGCAGTGCCAAGCTATAAAAAGACTTTGAATATTTGGCAAATAGCAGGTATGCTTTTACATCTTCTTCAAAGTAACTTTTGAGCGTATCACAAAATTTGTTGGTGATTTTATATTCTTCGCTGTCGGTAATTGATCTGCTATCTTTGGTTATTAAAAATAAATCCTCTTTTCTTGTGAGAGCAATAAGTATCAATTCTTGTGTCCATTGGGCATTATCTTTGCTACATAAATACGAAAAATGCTTTCGTAATTGTTCTTTATCGCTCTCCTTTGATAATCCTTCGAAAATTTCTACTACTATTGCTTCCTCTCTTAAATTAAAAATACTAAGGAAAAATGCGCATATAACAATAATTTGTGAAAAAACAATCCATAATGATATAGTGTTTCTGTTAAAATATTGTAGATTCCACAAAACGCCCCTTGCTGATAAGAATTCTTTTAATTTTGAAATATCTAAAACAGTAACAAAAAATAATAGAAATAGCAAAAATGTTGAGAGCCAAAATAACAATCGCAATTTTTTGATAGAGTTGGAATACGCCGTTATAGTGTCACCATAAACATCTGCTTTACGGAGATTATACTCCACCAGCACTCCCATTGCTATAGGTGTTAATAAAGAAAAGATAGTAAGTATGTTATTGATGTGCTCACCTCCTTTCGATATCAGGAGGAAGAAGTGAGAGCAAAAGATAGCCAAAGATATTGCTGTGACAGTAGCAAATTTAGCAAACAGACTTGGGCAATTCTGCAGTATTCTTTTTCTGATTTGTGAGCATTGGTGCAAGAGATTTGTTATGTACGTTACATTTTGCATATTATTAAAACTTACAGCAGATTTTTATTAGATTTATCATATGTACCATCCACTATATAATGTGGATGTTCTAACAAAGAACTATAGTCAGTTTCTTTCGCTTCAGCAAGTTGCAAACACTCAAGTAGTGGTCTTGCTTGATGCGGATCATGTCTCTCCACTTTAGACGATATCTCTCTTAGTCTGCTGATTACATCACAATTGCTAGGGGTGAAGGTGCTCAAGCAGTCCCACGCCTTCCGTCTCAACTCTTTTCTACTTGAGCCGTATCTTTTTTCCATAAGGAAGTCTTTAAAGAGTGATTCCTTAAGCTTTTTGTGCTGTGGTAGATCTAGGGCATGTCCGTCGTATACGCCTTTGCTTTTCATCTTTGCTCGAAGATTGTATTTGTCTTCGCTATAGACCCACCATCCGTCGTTACCTCTTTGTCCATCCGGCGCTGTGATAAGCTCTGTAAATTCTCTCTCTTCCTCTTTGATGTCTAGCTCTTTTTCTAGCATGGATGAGAGTTTATCGTCAATCTTTTTGATGATATTGTTTTTTTGTTCCTCGATGTTTTGTTTTACATTGTTGAGGTCTAGTTCTCTGTCACCTACTCCGTATTCTCCAGCTAGGATAGCTTGCGCTACATCTTGTTTTATGAGCCAAG
>NZ_JAJBJC010000094.1 GCF_021811825.1 Candidatus Anadelfobacter sociabilis
GTAAGCAGTAAAAATCTTATTCTCATGCTTAATTATTACAAGCTTTCCGTATCTATCAGAATCTCCAACAAATACAACCTTTCCATTCCCCGCAGCTAAAACAGCACTGTTTAAAGGCGCCGCAATATTCTGCATTTTAGCAAAAAATTTGTTGCTTTTGTGCTCGTTTTTACTTTCGCTCTTCTCTTCTTTAGATTGTTGTTTCTTTTTGTTTATTTGTCTAGATTCAAATTTCTCATTGCTTATCATATCAAACTTTCTTCTCTTTTCCTTTTTCTTTATTTCAACATTGTGTAGATGCACTCTAATCTTACGTTTGCGCTTGAGTCTCATTGCGTGCTTTTCTTCTTTAGTAAGTTCTTCCTTATCAGGAATATCATCAATCTTTTTATTATATATTTCTTTTGCAGATTTTGTTTGAGCTTCACTCACTATTATTGGAGTTTTATCCTCAATCATAATAGCTTGAACATTTTGAGTTGTAATCTTTGCTTCTGGTTGTATTGGTTTTGGAGTAAAGTGTGCATTAGATAAGGAGTCTAGTTTATAGAATAGCTGAATAAATAATTCATCGATTTCTTCTCTTGTAGCATCTTCTTCAGGATTAGCTGAATAACCTAAATGCTGAACCTTGTAATCATGCTCATAAATTTCTGCAAGTCCCTTTTTACTTTTCTCATAATCCATTAATTCCTCTGCAGTAACTCTTACTTTTTGCTGAGCTCTTTGCTTACGAATTGGATCATCAAACAGTTCATCAAGAATTCTTGATTTAATCATGTCTTCTATGCTATTATTATACTTTTTAGTTATTTTAGGAACCATTTTAGTCCCAACATCAAAATCAAGATGTTCTTCCAAAAGAGAGTTAACAGGTCTTTCTCTTCCTGTGATTTCTCCCTTCATTGTCCAGTTTTTAGATGCTATCATCTCTCCTTCAATTTTGTCCATCTGATCAAAGAGATCTTGATTAAGAAACTTTTTATCCTCCATTTTTTATAGAAACACTACTTTATTTTTCAATTTATATTTATTAAAGATCAATCAATAATTAAATTTTAATATTAATCAAGAATAAATTGAATAAATGAGTATTAATTATCCCTCTAGTTCATCATGTGGATTAAATCCTTCTGGGAAAATAGCAAATTGCTTTCTCTTTTGTTCTCTGTTGCTTCCTCTTGAAAAGGCTTGGTTTGGTTGTGATCTTTTCTCAGTATTTCTTAATGTAAAATAAATAAAAATACCTGAAAATTTGATCATCCTCTTTTCTTATATTGAAATATTCACCTCGATCAGATTCAACTTTTGCACCTCTTAGTTTCTATATAAATTAAATAAAAATCAATACTGGTAGGTATCGTTTTGGTTGTGAATCATCATTCCCGAAATGTAATGGTGCCCTTCCACCACTTGTTCCTGGTGGTTTTCCAATTGACCCTCTGCTCATTGATTCTCTTTGCATTAAATTTAATTTTTGTTCAAACGGTTTGCTATTTATTTCAATTTGAATTAACCATTGATGATATGTATGATCCTGATTCAGCTAAAACAACTTCCTTTAAATTCATTTTCTTGTTAAATGAGTCTCTTGTCATTCTGCTTAGTGTATTTGTTGAATCCTGGCCATATAGACTCTTTGCATGCAATCCATTACTAAGTTTATTAGGTGATCTACCAAGACTCGTTACTTTATTTTGATTGCTTTCTTTGATTCATAGAAATAATTTGCTGATTTACTCCAGAATTAGGATCTTGATATTCTGTATTTTTATACTCAGCATCTAAATTTGAGCATCCTAATATTAATATTTTTGATAAGTTTCCATCTAAATAAATTTAAAATTACTAAAATACTATTAAGGAATCTTTATATAATAAAATAGAAAAATTCTTTAGTAAATTATGCTATTGTTTGACACAAATATTATATTTTTAATAGAAATATAGTTAATTTATTTTAAAGGTTTACTATTTATTTGCTTTTTCCTAATCTTTTCTTTCATTTGTTCTACTAAATCTTTTGAAAATGATTTATCTTTATTTCAATATTGACTATTTTCATCTAAATTCTTTTCACTATTCCTTGCTATTAGCTTCGAATGATCAATACTCCTTGGTGTGCTATGATTGCTTGAACTATAATTAATTTCTTTCTCATCCTCAACAATAACATTATTTCTAAGCATTTTTCTGCTTTGGTTATTTGCATAATTTGATCCTATAAGAAGTTTACAATATAAAAATTATCAGACTATTTAGGATATTAAATTATTAAAAATAAGCAATATTTTACCTTTACTTTTATAAAATGTGGTACTTGCAACTTCGTCATCATTTCTACTTGAATGCTGTGTATTCCTCATTTCTCCATTTCCGTAAACAGTCATTTTTGCTTTATTGTTAACGAATCCTTTTGAATGTTTAGGTTTACCAAAAGTCTGAGTTTTATCGTAAATCTGGGCTACTGATGAATTATGTGAATCATATAGCGTCCTTTTTCCAAATGCATTACTAATACTATAATTCTATTATCCTCAATTGTTTTTTAAATAAAAATTATACATAAAGACTAAGTAAGTACATTTAATTAAGCACAAATTCTTTAAATATTAAATCAACTTTTATTTTTAATTTGCTACTAAACAGAAGTGCTTTTCTTATTAACTTTTGAATATTTTGCTATTAAAAATAAATTAGTTTAAATAAAAAGTAAAAAAATCGAATGATATTTTTATTTAATATTAGCTATTATACATTGATAATAAAAATAGTTTTACTTATTCTTTGATTTATTTATCCTTCTTATATTCTTTCTTAGGTGGAATGTGCTTGACAGAGGAATTTCCAAATCCTGAATAAACAGTAACTCCACCTCTAAGGTTATCATTAATGGTTTTCTCTTCAAAATCATGTCGATCAATCTTGTGTATTGTACCCTGAGATGATTGAATAGGTCGAGTTACTTCAGTAACTCTATAATCTTCTCCTTCTGTAAGTTTGTTGAATTCACTATCATTAAATCGAATTTCATCAAAATATGGATGAGTAAGAGCTTTAATTCCTGTAAGTCTATCATGGGGATTCATTCTTAATAATCCATTCATTAGCATCAATGCTTTCTTTGACATTTTGCCTATGTATTTCTTTTCAAGAGTTTCTGGCTTAGAAACATCAGGAAATTTAAGTCCTAGAAATCTAGGATTTTTAGAAAACATTTCATACTGTTCAGAAGTAAGTTCTCCTAACACTTTTTGTATATGATAAAGTTGATCTATCTCTGAATCTCCAGGAAAGAGAGGTTGACCATCTCACAATTCTCACATTCAAACTTAATTATCTTTTATTCTAATAGATAAATAAAGCTAGCTAGATTATGCATTGATTACTTTAAATGTAATTACTCAATAAATATGTATAAAACTTTTTGCTTATAATGATTCATATGAACAGTACTAATAATCAAAGTTAGAAAAATAAAAGATAGAAGCAATAACTTTTAATATATTTAAGTGATGAAAATGCACTGTTCAGTATCCTCTTTCAGTTGCAATTTTTCTATACAATAACAACCTACATCAACTATACATTTGATTTATAAAATATGAAGTTATAAGTCATGTTTACTTTCAATAGAATTAAAAATCTTAATCAAAATGCTTTGAATAAGTTTTATTGATAACTAACTTGAATCAGTTAAAATAAGAATTTAAAATAAAATTAATTAAATTAATCCAGGCTTATCTTAGCAGTAATGAATGAGTCATCTTTATAGTTGCAATAAAGAAGTTCAAGGATTCAGATGACGAAGATATAGTCAAGAAGACTATTTCAAGAGAAGTGAAGATGCTTCAGTTTTTAAAACGTAAAGATACTATCAAATTTAATTCTAACTAACATAATAACTTTGACTAGAATTATTAGATAGATACTTATATCATTTTGCTTAATAAGATATTGTAATAATAAAAAAAGACCTTTTTATTTATTGGATAGAATCTAACATTTTGTTAAGCATATACGAAATAATGTAGTACAATTACTCGAAGCATTTAAGAAGGTAAATTTCATATAAATATCTGTAGAAATAAACAACTATACTTGGTGTTTGAGTATATTGATAAGAACTTGCTTGAAGTTCTAGAGGATAATCCAAACGGGATAGAAGTAAGTAAATAAAAAGTTAATATAATAGCCAAATGAACTGAAATTATACATTTATCAAATGCTAAAAGCAGTATATGTATGCCATAAGCACAATGTTATTCATAGAGATATTAAACCTGAGAATTTATTGGTGAATCCGTAAGGACTATTTAGCTATTTCTTTAGAACAACTCAAGAACTTAAACTATGAGATTTTGGATTTGCAAGAACATTACCGAAAGATAAATAAAATGCTGGATTTAACAGATTATGTAGCAACTAGATGGTACAGATCTCCAGAATTATTACTCGGAGATACAAAGTATGGAATTGAAGTTGATTATTGGGCAATTGGATGTATCATGGGAGAATTGTGAGATGGTCAACCTCTCTTTCCTGGAGATTCAGAGATAGATCAACTTTATCATATACAAAAAGTGTTAGGAGAACTTACTTCTGAACAGTATGAAATG
>NZ_JAJBJC010000036.1 GCF_021811825.1 Candidatus Anadelfobacter sociabilis
AATGGAGTTATTTCCGAAAGCAACAACCGCCTCTTCTTTTGGCCCTTAGATAGGACAGTAGACTTGGATTCTTTTGGGATCAATAGCAAATCTCTTGTATCTGCTCTTTTTCTCTCATTTAGTATTTTTTAGTATTACTTTAAAAGCTATAGAATATAATGGATTTTTAAGAGCGTCGTAAACTACTGGAGTAGATAGAATAATTTTGTTATATGGCATGTTTATGTGTAATCTTTTATTAAAAAAAATGATCTGTTCATCGATTTTTAATTGTTGTTTTTTTAATATTTGATAAGCTTCTAAGCTGCATACTGCAATATATGAAGCGTTTGGAAATAATTGATAAATTTGATTGCAATCTATTTTATCTTTAAACCAATATATGTGTGCCGGATGTTCTGTAACGACGATCTTAATATTTTCCAAAAACTTATACTCTTGTGTTATGAATAAGTAATCATTCAAAATAGAAATACTGCATCCGCCTAGTGTTAATTGTTTAAACTTATAATTAGCCTTATTATAAGAGATGTATTCTTTGACCTTTTGTTTTAGCAGTAATAAAGATTTAAGTCTTATATGCGTCTCATCAAATACTCCAATTCTAACAAAAACTCTTTTTAATAATCGCAGAAAAATCTCGTCCTCAGCATCATGCAATTGTTTTAAATCTAATAAAGCGTAATGGAATTTTGAATAAAAAACTATATCCCGCTCTTTTTGTAAAGTATATTTTTCTATAAATATTTCTGCTCTCCTTGCGTTTTCTGCCAGTAGATTCAAACGTTGCTTAAATAATGATGCATCAGTTATATTACTATTTTCTACATACTGTATTAGACTGCGTATTTTTGTACGTTCATAACGTTGTGAGTAATTTGAATTATCTTCTACCCATTGCCAGTTATGATCTGTTAACATTGAAATCACTTCTGCTTTTTTTATTTGAAGCATAGGACGTAATAATACTATATTAAATAATTCTAAGCATTCTTTAATACTAGCGATTCCTGAAATACCACTTCCCCTGATGATTCGCATCAATGTATTTTCTGCTTGATCATTCCAGTTATGTGCACTGCACAAATATTTTATACTATTTGTCTTGCAAAATTCTATTAACAAAGCATATCGTGCCTCACGGGCGTGTCTATGTATATTAGATTTAGGAATATCATTATGGATCCAAGTTAGGATCTCATTTTGTATTTTTTTTGAAAATAAATATTGTGATACAAAATGAGCCTCATCAGTTGATTCAGTACGTAGTTTATGATCAACAATAAGACACATAGGCTTCTTTTTAATTTTACCTTGTGCATATAAAAATTCAAACATTAAAACAAGACACATACTATCAGAACCGCCAGATACAGCTAAAGCTATATGTGATGTTATAATTTCTGGATATATCTCAGATAGTCTGTGAAATGCAGAAGAGAATTTTTCAAATGTATTACAATAATGAATATTTTTCATAATAACGATATTACATGCGAATAATTAATCTGTTGTATTCATGTTAGTTGTTATTTTGTTAGCTTCTATTGTATTTGAGTATTTAAATATAGGTCTGTGATTCGATCTATATGTGTTTACATTAAGCTATTGGTATTTGTGTTGTATAGAATTATATATATTATATATTTCTTGCGAGATTATAATATTTAGAGAAATGTGAGAAATGATCATGAAATTATACTACCCCATAAGATGTATCCACTACCTCGTATTGTTTGTAAAAATTCTGGGTGTTTAGGATTTCTTTCAATTTTGGTCCGTAGTCTAGCTATTTGTGTATCAACTGTTCTACTGTTAATCTCAAATTTGTTCTCCATTGTACTATTATCAATCTCTTTTTCTGTATTGCTATCTAAAATTTCTAAGATACTTTCTCTACTCACTACTTCTCCAACGTTTTGTGCTAAAATTTTCAATAAACGCGATTCACTATTAGTGAGGTATATAAGGTTTTCATGTTTTGTTAAATGACCACTATTAGAACAAAATATAAAATCTCCAAATGATATTTTTGTTATTTTTGTTTGTAGAGATTTGTTGTAAAAATTGGTGCGAGATAATAATTTTTGTATTCGTAAAAGTAGTTCACGAGGATCAAATGGTTTAGCTAAGTAGTCATCTGCTCCATTTGCAAGTCCACTCACTCTATCATCTACTCCATCTAGTGCAGTAAGCATCATTATTGGTATATCTAAAATTTCTCTTTTTCTTTTTAAAAACATTAATCCGTCTTCTTCATTCATCATTACATCTATGATAATTAGATCAAACTTAAACTCATCCAACAATAAATCAGCTTCCTTAGTTGAGCATGCCACACTTACAACATAACCCTTCATCCTTAAAAATTCTGCTAATAAAGATAGAATCTCCATATCATCATCTATCACAAGCACATGTGATAAACTTTTGATTATCATACAAAAATTATCTTTGAAATGCTTGCTCACTGAATATTGTTGATATGATGCTTATGTATTTTGTTGCATGACAAAAGATTGAAATAATGCTACACAGGAAGCAATGATTGTAGATCATATTGATATCATCAAAACAATATTGTCTAACGAACAACTTTAGGTACAACAAAATAACCATACTGAGTATTTTCTGTATTCTCTAAAATCTTCTCACGTGTGTTATCGATCTTAACCATATCTTTACGCATAGGTAACGTGCAAAGTTCTATAAACGCAATATCGTCAAAAACTTCTTGCTGCTTATTAACAGCAGAAAGAGGTTTAATATTTTGTGACTGTAATACGCACATAGGATCATTTTCTTTCATATCATTTAGAATGTTAGAAGCTACTTCAGGTAAAATCGCTATTACACTGTGCATTGGTTCAATATTAGAAATATCGAGGTCGTGCAGCTCTTTTATCCAATTTACAACAAGATTTAATTCTTTAACGTAGTATTCCACATCAGCATCGCTTAGCTTAATAGCTGCTAATTTTCCTACTTTTAATACTTCTTCTTTTGTGATATCCATAAAAAATTAAACAATACAACTAATACATATGATTATTACATATCAATAATTAAATAGAGTGAAATGTATTATAGTCAATAAAAATTGATGACATATATGATATATATGTCATATGGGGTATTGTTATGTACTCATACAGACTTTAAATCACAAAATGTAGAATATTTAACAAAATTGACAGCATTAATTATAATATTATAATTCACTGTCAAAACTCATCATCATAAACAAAATTGATAGCATTTATTTGATATATGACTAGAAAATATTATATTACTACTCCCATTTATTATATAAACTCAAGACCACATTTAGGGCACGCTTATACAAATGTGATGTGTGATGTTTTGGCTAGATTTAAAAGATTAGATGGATACGATGTGTATTTCTTAACTGGTACTGATGAGCATGGAGAAAAAGTAGAGAGGGTAGCACGTGAACTTGATATAAATACACAAGAATTTATCGATTCCTTGGTTCCAGCATTTAAAGAGATTTTGAGTGTAACAAACTGTAGTTATAACGATTTTATAAGAACAAGCGAGACTAGGCATAAAGATTTTGTACAAAATATATGGAGAAAAATGTTTCAAAGTGGAGATATATATCTTGGGCAATATTCTGGCTGGTATTCAGTAAATGATGAGACATTTTTTAGTGAGAGTGAGCTAATTAATGGGCGCGCACCTTCTGGTGCTGAAGTTCATCGAATTGAAGAGCCAAGTTATTTTTTTAAACTTTCTAAGTGGCAAGACAGATTAATAAAATTTTATAAATTAAATCCTGATTTTATTTCTCCTAAAAGCAGACGTAATGAAATAGTATCTTTTATTTCAAGTGGGTTGCATGATATTTCTGTTTCGCGCACTTCTATAAGTCATGGTATATCAGTTCCAGATGATGGAAAACATGTTATGTATGTTTGGATTGATGCATTATTCAATTATATATCTGCGTTAACAGCGCCTCATGATATTTATAAAAAATATTGGCCTTGTGATCTACATGTAATAGGGAAAGAAATTTTGCGTTTTCATGCAATATATTGGCCTGCTTTTTTGATGGCAGCAGAACTACCTTTGCCAAAACAAATTTTTGCACATGGGTGGTGGGTGATGGCTGATGGTCAAAAAATGTCAAAATCATTAGGGAATGTCGTTGATCCAATTGAGTTATGTAAAAAATTTGGTACAGACTCATTGAGGTATTTTTTAATTAGAGATATTGCATCTGGTCACGATGGAAGATATAGTATAGACAATCTCATTGTAAGAGTTAATTCAGAATTAGTAAATAGTATTGGCAATCTTGTCCATAGAGTGCTTTCTTTTGTATATAAAAATTGCAATAAACGCATCCCATCCTATCATTTTATGATTCAAGATGATATAGCATTGTTAGATAACGCTTATAGTACTTTGTCATATATAAGAAAAATGCTTGATGTGCATAATTTATCTAAGGCTCTAGGAAAAATTTATGAATTGAGTAATGCTGCAAATATTTATGTAAATCAACATGCTCCATGGAAATTGAAGAGGGATGACATAAAAAGAATGGAGACAGTGTTATATGTACTTTGTGAAACAATAAGAGTTATAGCAATTGTGCTACAGCCTTTTATACCAGAGAGTGCATTGAAATTGTTAACAATGCTAGGTATATCTGCGCAAAAGAATGGAGTAGAATTTAATCATTGTTGCCAAGAGTATAGTATCGTAGAAGGTAGCTTAATACAAGAACCAGAAGTAATTTTTAAACGTTTGGAAAAATAATACAGTGAAGAAATAATAGGATTTATAACGGAGTAAGTAAATATGTTTAAGGTAAAATATAATGGAAGAGTTCAGTACAAATAACCTGAGAAAAGAATTTTTGCGATTTTTTCAAGATAATGACCATGAAGTCTTGCCATCCAGCTCATTAGTTCCGCATAATGATCCATCTTTAATGTTTACAAATTCCGGCATGGTACAATTTAAAAATTATTTTACTGGTAAAGAAACGCCAAAATTTACTAAAATAACAACTTGTCAGAAATGCGTGCGCGCTGGAGGAAAGCATAATGATCTTGAAAATGTAGGTCATACACCGCGTCATCATACTTTTTTTGAAATGCTTGGAAATTTTTCTTTTGGTGCTTATTTTAAGGAATATGCCATAGAAATGGCTTGGAAATTTTTGACTGAAATATTGAAAATCGACAAAAATAAATTAATTATCACAATATATTATACAGATAATGAAGCTGAGGCGATTTGGAAAAATTTTGTTGATGATAGTAGGATTCATAAAGTCAATAGCGGTGATAATCTCTGGTCGATGGGTGCGACTGGACCATATGGCAAATGCTCTGAGATATTCTATGATCATGGAGAACTTTATGATAATTTTATTTTTGGTGAGTCTAAAATATCTAAACAAGGAGTGGAAGGTGGTAGATATGTTGAAATATGGAATCTGGTCTTTATGGAGGAGGAAAAACTTTCTGATGGAACCTCTATAATACTGCCAAAAAAAGCAATTGACACCGGTATGGGACTTGAGAGAATAGCTGCTGTGGTGCAAGGAGTGTATAGCAATTTTCATATAGATATATTCAAAAAATTGATCACTGCGTTGATTGAGATATTGAGTTCCACCAGAGACGAGAGAGAAAATTTGATAAAAGCGATAAAATCAGGTTTTCACTTTAGTTCTGGGGCTTGTGATGGAAAGAATATTAATTCAACATCAAGCATGATAGTTGCAGATCACCTAAGATCTTCATCATTTTTGATATCTGATGGTGTAATGCCTTCAAATGAAGGACGTGGATATGTTTTAAGGAGAATCATAAGACGTGCTGTTAGGGAGATATACGCAATGCAAAAAGATTTAACGCGGCCAGTTCTCAGTACATTGGTGCCAGTATTAGTTAATGAGATGCAAGACGCATATCCTGAACTAAGAGTAGCACAAAATACCATCACTGAAGTGCTTAAAAACGAAGAGGAAAAATTTAAATCTACCATCAGTAATGGTCTAGAATTATTGAATCCGCTTATAGATGATATTAAGAAAAGGCGAAAAGATAAATTAAGTGGTGAAATGGCTTTTAAATTATACGATACACACGGTTTTCCATTGGATCTAACCAAAGATGTATTATCTCGGCATAGTATTGAAGTGGATGAAGAGCGATTTAATGAACTCATGGCTGAACAGCGAGCACAATCAATGTGGAAGGGTAGCGGTGAAAGAAGCGAAGATAAGATTTGGTTTGATATATATGATAAGTATGGCAGTACCGAATTTTGGGGATATAATATGGATACCAAAGATGCTAAAATACTAGCAATAGTAAAAGATGGTAAAATGGTCAACGAAATAGGAGAGAATGAAGAGTGCGTAGTAGTGTTGAATGAAACACCGTTTTATGGAGAAAAGGGTGGGCAAATTGGTGATACGGGGCAATTTGTTAAAGGAGATTGTAAGCATACTGTGACTGACACAAGAATTTATGCTGACAACAGAATTTATGGACATCATTTAGTTACACAAGGCTCTTTAAAGGTAGAAGAAGAAGTAACTGCTAAAGTAGATATTGAACGAAGAAAAAAAATTCGCGCAAATCATTCAGCTACGCATCTGTTAAATAGCGCGTTACGCAAAACTCTAGGATCTCACATAGCTCAAAGAGGATCTTTTGTGAATGATGAAAAATTAAGATTTGATTTTACAAGTAGTAGAGCGCTTACCGAAGAAGAGATATCTCAAATTGAGGAATCAGTCAATGCAGTGATTATTAAAAATGAAGAAATTGAAACTATACAACAACCACATTATAAAGCGATAGAGGAGGGCGCACTTTCTCTTTTTGGTGAAAAATATTCTGAAGATGTAAGAGTTGTTTCTATGGGAAAGTTTGAAGATTCATACTCTAAAGAATTATGTGGAGGTACACACGCGGAGCGTACAGGAGATATAGGTGTATTCAAGATAATTAAAGAAGAATCAATTGCAGCAGGAGTAAGGCGCATAGAAGCGTGTACGGGAATTGCTGCAATGAAATTATATCAGAAAAAGTTTAATGTAATAAAAACATTAAACAATTTGTTGCAGTGCAACGACGATGATCTTCAAAATAAGCTTGAGAATATAATAAAAGAAAAAAAGAGATTGATAAAATTACTTGAAGAATCAAAGATAGAAACAATTCTTTTACAAAATCATGCTATGTCTGGTAAATTAGCAAGTGGTGAGATTGTAATTTTATGCAATATAGAACAATGTGAATTAGATACACTCTATCTGCGTAGGATCGCGGATAAGTTAGCTCTTAAATATGATAATGTTCCAGCCGTGATTGCTGTTTTATCTTCTAAAGATAGCAAAGAAAATGAACATAATATTCTATCAATGATTATAAGGGTGACTGATAAATCTCATTTAAAAGCAAATGATATAGTTCTTAGTATTATAGGAGATTTTGGCGGAAGAGGTGGAGGAAATGCGAAATTTGCCCAAGTAGGTGGAATTATGTGCAAATCTTATAATCTGCTTTTTGAAAAATGGAGATAATTATTTATTTTCATTGCATTAATAATTTTAATTATTTGTTTGGATTTTTTTAAAATAGTAAAAGAGCATATGAAAAACATATCAGGCACGCAAGGGATAGAGCATCTACCTAAAAATTGGAAAAAGAATATGTTCAAGATAATAAAAAAATATTCAAAAGATAAAAATCCACAAAAAATAATTATTGCTTCTGGTGGCACTGGTGGACATATTTTCCCGGCACAATCGGTAGCTGAAATATTATCCAATCGTTATTTGATGATTTGGATGACAGACAAAAGAGGTTATACTTTTCTGACAAAAGATTCCAAATACATGAAATATATTTTCAAAACACATAAACTATTATCTGGTCCATTACAAGGAAAAATCAAAGATAAGTTATACTCACTAATAAAAACTGCATTAGGCGTTGTACAAGCTACATACTATGTTGTGTATTATAAACCTGCAATGGTTATTGGTTTCGGTGGATATGCTAGTATTCCTGTGCTTGTTGCTGCAATGCTTTTTGCTGTACCAATTGTACTGCATGAGCAAAATGCAGTTTTAGGGCAAGTAAATCGTATCTTTATAAGATTTGCAAAATATTTAATATCAGGGTTTCCTAATGTGCAAAAATTAGAGAATAAATACAGTACAAAAGTCACTTTTTTAGGTAATCCAATACGCAATAATGTTTGGGAAGAAGGGCAAAAACGTAAAGATAAAGTACAGCATAACGAAATTAAATTGCTTATTATTGGTGGTAGTCAAGGTGCGCAAATATTTTGTGATAAAATTCCAGAAGCTATACAAAAATTACCAGATAAATTGCAAAGAAGACTCGTTATAAAGCAACAAATCTTATTACATAGCGGTGATGATGTAGCTGCAAAATATAAGAATACGTGTGTAAAAAAAATAGAAATCTCTCCATTTTTTAATAATATTGGAGAATTGATGCATAATTCAGATCTAATTATTGCGCGCGCAGGAGCATCAACAATTGCGGAAATTGAGTATTTCAAATTACCAGCACTATTGATTCCTTTTGCCGCTGCTAAAGATAACCATCAATACTATAATGCACGATATTTAGAAGAGAAGGGCACAGCTCTTACAATACAAGAAAAAGACATGAATAGCACTGTAGAAGATTTGATAATGATATTATCAATGCTACTTGATAAAAAACAACTAAAAAAAATGCGTGATAAAGCAAATCTCTATTCAAACGCACAAGTAGCTAGCAAAATAGCAGTAAAAATCAATCAATTATTGATGTAGACAGTTAGATGTATGTCATATAACTACAATAACATTAGACCACATAGTATATATGCAAAAACTCAATAGAAATTTTACTCTATAAAAAATGTATTACAAATTTAAAGATTGTGCTGATACTCTATTAATATCGTTTTGATTTATAGCAGCAAGTAAATCGCGGAGTTTTGTGTATCTTTTGTTTGCAGAGTTATTTTTCACTGCTATTGCAATAGCTTTTTTTTGTCCAACCAGTATAACTAAGTTTTTACCTCGTGTGATTGCTGTATAAAGTAGATTTCTATTAAGCATTACAAAATGCTGTATTAGTATAGGTATAATGATTATAGGATACTCAGAGCCTTGTGATTTGTGAATAGTTATAGCATATGCTAGGACTAATTGATCCAGCTCATCAAATTCATATTCTACATGATATCCATCAAAATCCACATGTAATGTTGAATCTTCGCGATTAATTGATACTATATAGCCTATGTCGCCATTGAAAATTGATTTATCATAATTGTTTTCTATTTGCATAACTTTATCGTTAATACCATAGCGCCGTCCTAAGATCTCGATATAATCTTCGCAGAAGGATGGATTTAGGACTTTTTGTAGCTCTATGTTCATTGCTTTCGCACCTAATCCACCTTTTTGCATTGGACATAAAATTTGCACATCGCGCTTTATATCAAAATTTTGATACATATCGTTTTGCTTATGCTTCTTTTTTATTTGATTATTGGAAATAAGCTTTGGCAGATCATTTGTTAGTATTTGTAATATTGTATTAAGAGCATCTTGTGGATCTTGTGCTTCATAAAACAAAAAATCCTCTATGGTTGCAGATCTTTTATTATCATCTTGTGTTATATCAAATTTATTTGTTGATTGTATAGTAGATTCTAAATTTCTCTCCGAATTATAATATAGATTCTTATAATTACTATGGTCTTCGAGTTTTGGTATTATTCCTCTATTTATAAGATGTGCATTAACAATAATTTGACTGTTTATTGCTTGTCTAAAAATTTTGTCTAATCTAGTTACGGATACAGTGCAGGATTGAATAATATCTTTTAGTATTTGTCCAGCTCCTATTGATGGAATTTGATCTATATCGCCCACTAATATAATTGATGTGTTGACAGTGATTGCTTTAAGTAGAGAATACATTAGATGTACATCTAACATTGAGCTCTCATCTATTATAAGCAGATCACAAGGAAGTGGTCGTTCTGTATCATGCTTAAATCCACCATTTTGATGATCATATTCTAGTAAGCGGTGTATGGTCTCGGCATAATGATGTGTGCTTTCAGAAAGACGTTTTGCAGCTCGTCCTGTAGGTGCTGCTAATTTTATGCGTATTTTATTATGATGTATATTGGTATTATTCTCTATATTAATTATCTCTTTGTATGATGTAAGAATTTTGATCACAGAATTTACTAATGTTGTTTTTCCAGTTCCTGGACCTCCGGTAATAACTGAAATTTTATTACTGAGAACATTTTTTAATCCATTGTTTTGACTTTCAGAAAGCCTAATATTGCATTCTTCTTTTAACCAAATAATTCCAGATTCTATATCTAATCCACTCCAAAAAGTGGTATTTTTTCTATTTATTTCTAGTATTTTTTGAGCTGTAAAACTTTCATAATGCAAATATATTGGTAAGAAAATCAATTTTTCTACATTATTTTCTACTTCTTGCGTTGGAGTGATTTTTTCTTTTGTACAAATGTCGTTTATAATATTTTGTGTTATCACTGGTACTAAACGTCTTGTTTTTATCTCATCTTTTAATGCTTGCTCAAGAATTACTCTATCAACTTTTAGTTCTTTTTCAGCTTTATCAAGCAAGTCTTTTTCAGGGAGGGCGCAATGACCACTAGAGCTAGCTTCATATAAAATATAAGATAATGCAGCCTCAGCTCTTTGAGGAGAATGAGGACTTATGCCTAAATTCATGGCAATTTTATCTGCAGATAAAAAGCCTATTCCCTTTATATCTCTTGCAAGTTGATATGGATTATTCTTTACTACTTCTAAAGCTTCGTTTCCATAATGTTTGAAAATCTTATTTGCAACTGCCATTCCTACATTATGACTTTGTAGAAAAATCATTATATCACGTATCGCGCGGCTATCTGCCCAACTTCGTGCTATTAGTTCTGCGCGTCCTTTTCCTATGCCATCTACTTCAATCAACCTATTGGGTGCTACTTCTATGACATCTATAGTTGCTAATCCAAAATAATCAACAATTTTTGATGCAAAACATGGTCCTATACCTTTAATTAAACCAGAACCTAAATATTTGCGAAGTCCATCTATTGTTGCAGGTAGAATAACATTAATACTAGTAGCACATAGTTGTAATCCAAATTTTTTATCATTATTCCATTTTCCTGTTACACTGATAGTCTCGCCATTAGCAATTGCAGCAATATTGCCAATAACTGTAAGTGTCTCTCTTTGTCCTTTTATTTTTATTCGTAAAACACAAAAACCGTTATCTTTATTATGAAATGTGACACGCTCAACTATACCTTCTAATGTAATTGGTATTTTCTCTTGCTCTTCTTTCATATATCTTAGTGTCTATCTTTCATTCTTTATGTTATATAGCTTATTAGTCAGTAACTCCTTTTATACAATTACTAGACTTTACGCTGATTTCTATGTAGAAATCATATAAAACAATATATAGTGATAAACATGAATGTATGCAAAAATTTTTTCAAATCAAACTAGATGTGATTATTCTAGCAGGTGGTAAAGGTAAGAGGATGATATCTTCTACACCCAAGGTATTGCATACAGTTGCTGGACAAATGCTACTTGAATATATACTAAAATTATTAGAGGAAATACGTAATTTGTGCTTTGTCACGATTGATGAAAAAGACTGTAATATTATGGTACAAAATTCAATTATCGTTACTAATGAAGAATTAGAGGAGCATGATAAATTTGTTAAATTGAAAAACAAATACAATTTTGAAACAGTGTTGCAGGGTAAGAGTTTAGGTACCGGAGATGCTGTACTTATTGCTATGGAATATATACAAAATAAAGATAAAATTGATCTAGTGAAAATAGGAAGTTTGGGAGTAAATAATGATGATAAAAGAGCAGTTCTAATCTTATACGGTGATAGTCCCTTCATTACATTGGATACTGTAGAGAAGCTTATAAAAACAAAATTCGAAAAAACTGTATATGATGATGATATTTTACCTAAAATAGATGAGTTATCGATTGTATGTACAGGATTCCATAGCAGTAGTGTAAGAAATGGTTATGGAAGATTCTTAATTAGTGATATTGATGAAAGAGTGATATCTATAGTAGAGTCACCAATTTATGAACAAATTCGATACAGTGTATGTGACACTGGAGCTACATTGAGTAATATATGTAATGCGGGTACATTGATTGCAGACTATGATACAGTGATAAATTTTATTGATGCAAAAAAACAGAATACAATAGCATATTTCACTGCTGAAAAAGATAATTGTGAATTTTATCTTACAGATATAATACATCATTCTGTAAAGAAAAATAAGGTTTGTGCATATATAACAATTACTGAAGAAGAAGCAGTGGGTATCAATAATACAGAACAAAAAGCACAAGCAGAAAGAATAATACAGGACCAACTAAGAGCAAAAATGCAAAAAAATGGAGTCATTCTAATTTCTCCTGAAACAGTATTTTTTAGCGCAGATACTAAAATATCTGAAGGAACGGTAGTAGATCCGTTTGTATTTTTTGATAATCGAGTAGTTATAGGAAAAAATTGTCATATACTATCCTTTTCTCACCTTGATGGTGTAACAATTGGCGATAATGTAAAGATTGGGCCGTTTGCTCGTATACGCCCGGAGACACAAATAAATGATGGTTGTAAAATAGGCAATTTTGTTGAAATTAAAAATTCTCTGATAAAAAAGAATGTCAAAAATTGTCACATGAGTTACATAGGTGATGCAATTTTAGGAGAATATGTTAACGTAGGAGCTGGAGCAGTTTTTTGTAATTTTGATGGTAAAAGAAAATATTCTTCTGAAATAGGGGCATACACTTTCTTAGGATCTAATTCTTCAATAATATCACCAGTGACTACAGGTGAATATTCTTTTATAGGCGCTGGATCTGTTATAACAAAAGATGTACCGAAAGATGCATTAGCTATATCAAGAACGAGGCAAATCAATATAATGGAGTGGACAAAATTAAACAAGACTAGAAAAAATGATAAGTTATAGTGTTAACATTACTTCTATAATTCACTTTTATAGGAGTTATATTTAAAAACTGTCTTCTCTTTGTATTGTTTTGGCGCATACAAAGAGCAAATATTAAATTCGACATATTTAAAAAATTTTTGATTTACGGAAATTTGTTTTGCTTTCAGATAGATTAGATAATAAAAAAATCTGAAGTATAATTTTCAAAATATTAAAAAAATAACTATCGGCGTTTCTGATGTTCATAAAACAATAATAAAAAAAGACAAAATTTTCGACACCTATAAGTTGATTTTTTATATTATAAGGAAGATTTTTTTTTATTATACTCCAAGGATCGCATAAAAGAGTCATAGGAGAGAAGTATTAAATATTTTTTCTATGGAAGTGATTTGTAGAGTGCCTTATATATTTTGCCTGAGCCCATTTTCTCAATTTGGTTAAAGTCTCAGTATTAGGGAGGAGTTTTGGGGCTAAGGATTGAT
Source organism: Candidatus Anadelfobacter sociabilis (assembly GCF_021811825.1). Classification (GTDB taxonomy): domain Bacteria; phylum Pseudomonadota; class Alphaproteobacteria; order Rickettsiales; family Midichloriaceae; genus Anadelfobacter; species Anadelfobacter sociabilis. The sequence goes on from NZ_JAJBJC010000036.1 coordinate 13,581, forward strand.
GAGATTGTTATACTCTTTTGAAGGATTTTATAAATATTCACCTCTGTTGCTTTTTGTCGAAAGCAGCATTATTGATCACAATAACGGATTGTTTTGAAATGCAATACTGGGGCAGTAGCCACCTCTCAACTCAAGTTGTAAAAACTTCTGTATTTGCTGAAGAATTTATCAACTAGGGC
>NZ_JAJBJC010000003.1 GCF_021811825.1 Candidatus Anadelfobacter sociabilis
GGGAATTAGATATGCTAAAAAACGTTTGGGGATTAGCTATAAAAAAACTCTAAATCACCCCAAAGCGGCTCCCGTCAAAAGATCTATGTTTTGCCAAAAAATTGATGAGATAAAAAGTGAAGAAAAGTCGATAGTTTACATTGATGAAAGCGGCTTTGCGCATTACATGCCAAGAACACACGGTTATTCATTACAAGGTCAGAAGATGCTACGGCACACATAATTGGGGCGTAAAAGGAAGAACCAATGCGATAGGAGCATTGATAGGCAGCACTTTAATTGCCGTTGGTTTAGTTACGGGCTCTGTTAATACAGCAGTTTTTACAGCTTGGGTAGAGCAAATTTTATTGCCCAATTTATCTGAAAAAAGCGTGATTGTTATGGATAATGCCGCCTTTCATAAAGGTAAACATATGCAAAAATTGTTACAAGATTCCGGGCACACGCTACTTTATCTACCACCCTACTCTCCTGATCTCAACCACATTGAGAAAAAATGGGCTCACGCAAAACGCATTCGTCGTACCAAAAATTGTTCTATAGATGAAATATTTAATACTTATTTAATATAACTCTTTTATACTGTTTTAGATATATTTGTCCATAATTAAAACTGAGCATCGTGCAATGCATTGCTTAAGTGTGGAATACATCTATTAATAATATTACTTCTATCTTCTTCTGTAAGTTCTTGTGTTATTGTATCTTCTACTAATTTTATTAATGTACTCAAAGCTTTTTTCTTAAAATTATCCGTTATTTCTTTCTCCCATTGTATATCACTAGTTTTAATTAACTGCTCATAAGTTCCTACTATGGATAAAACTTTTTTCTGCGCAACAGCCATCATGGCTTCTGCTTCAACGCTCGCTTCTTCAAGTAATTTTTGAGTTATAGAAATCATTCTATCACGTTCAACATGTAGAGCATCTAATGCAATTTTAGCCTCTACTCTTGCATGTAAAGCACCTAATACAGTACTTTCTACAGCGAATATCCTCTCATCCAACTCAGACTTCACTGTATTTTTTGCAGATTTATAACCTACTAACACCAAGATTGTGAAAGACAGTCCTAACCAAAATAATTCCGAAAACATTACTTCTTCCTCTTACTCATTTTACTCACATCAACACACCAACATTAACTATACTTAATTGATCAAGGATTATTAACATTCTTATATTAATAATCCACCACATTAACAAAGGGTGAACCTTTATATTAGAAGATGGATAAATATCCCCCTGAAAATTATTCCAAATCTTCTACATTTTTTTCCGTGTATTACGATCATCGCATTTTGTTGAATATATCAGAGCATTAATCACATCACTTTTTATCTCTTCTACTACTTCCAGCAAGTGTGTTTCAATTCGATAGATTTCCTTTTGTTTATTCTGCTCTGCCTTTACAAGATAATCTCTGAACATCTTATGGCTGAGTTCTAGCTGTTTTTCAACTATACCTTGTGCCTTTTTAGCTGCCTCCATTCTTATATTATGAGAATCGTGATTAGCTCTAACAAGCATATCTTCTATATCTTGTTTTACTTTTTTACTTTCACCTAACAATGTTTCCGCCATTTTCAAATTATGACTAATCACAGCGCTCCTAGCGCGTTGTTTACTACGCAAAAACGGAAGGAATATAGTAACGTTAAAAACATAAAGAGCAGTAAAAAAAAGAACTAACCAAAAAATCTGAGTAGCATAATACTGTGTGTCTAACTGTGGCATTATCATATAAGTATGCAACAAAAAAGATATACTCTACAAAAAATACCAATAAAGCATTACACGAAATTTTTTAACAAATTTTAACAATGTGATACTTTTTAAACAACAAACAACAACAAAATTGCTAACAAAAATGCAAACAACCCCATAGCTTCTGCTAAACCAGCTCCTATAAATGCACCTTTAAATAGCTGCTGCTCAATAGATGGATTTCTTGCTATAGCATTGATTAATGCAGAAAAGATATTGCCTACAGCAAGTGCTGCACCCAACATACCGAATACAGTAAGACCAACTCCTATATACTTCATTGCTTCAGCTTCCATAATAAATCTCTCTCAACTAAAAGTATGTTGACACCAATTAAATACAAGTGCAATAAATAAAATTTACACAGAGCGATGTTGTAAAGATAAAATCAACACAAAAACGCAGTAATAAGTTGCACTATAACACGTAGTGTTGAATTTTGTACAGTAAAGCGTAAGTGTCAAGAAAATTTTTTATAAATCACAAAATTTGGTGACTTTTACATACAGTGTGTCTATTGTTAAAGACACTGATAATAATCAAAATATTCTCAAATATTCGATATCAAGATGTATAAATGTGGAGTAAGTATTTTTTTAAGTATCATAATATTGGTATTTTCTTGCAGCATTTTTAGTTATGAAGTGAATGCCAAAGTTGATATAATCGACACTGCAGCAGTTATCAATAAAGCTAATATAGCCTATACAAAGATATTATTTTTTACACCAAATAATAGCCAAGATAACAACGATGTATCACAAATAACTTTGCAGTTTGATAAAAATTTATCAACTTTGATAGATGATACATCAAAAATACCTATAACAATTTTCCCAAAATTAGATTGTAGTTGGTTTTGGGCAAATGACAATACCCTTGCTTGTAATACTATATCTAGCAGTTTAAAAGATGCTACACGATATACCTTAAAAATTAAAGGAGGGAAAAAAATTGAAGGCACAGATATAATTATAGATCGCGACTACACACATACATTTGTATACCATCCACTAAAAATATTAAATATAAATTTATTTGAGTGGGAAAAACCCAATCTACCAGTACTTTTGCTGACATTTAATCAGCCTGTAGAAAAACAATCTCTCATTGAGAATACGTTTTTTATCAAAAATAACAAAAGTAAAAAGATCATAGATAAAGTTAAAGCTATACTGTCTGTATATGAGTTAGTAGCTGAAGGAAATAAAAAAAATACAGTATGGAAAGTCAGACCTCAGTCACCATTAGAATATGATCAAGAATATAAACTGATCATAGAACCCAAAGTCACACCAATTACTGGTGATACAACGTTATTACCTCAAAAATTTATAAGAGACAATGTTATCAAAACATATCCTAAGGTACCAAAAATTGTATCTATATCATGTATGAATCAAGAGTTTAAAAGAATGTACATCAAAGTTGGTGAAAAAATTGATACAAACAGTAGATGCGATACACAAAGTGGTGTAGAAGTCAATTTCAATACACCAATTAACTTAGATTTAGCAAAGTGTTTTTTGAATATCTCTCCAACAATTAATAAAAAATTAACAACCGAATATTGCAAATTAATAACAAAAGATAGTGACATTGATTTTTCTACCAATACCGCTATCCGCAGTAGCGATAATAACAACAAAAACACTAAATATAGTACAAAATTTTTTATAACAGATCTAAAGCCTAATACGAGTTATACAATTTCCGCGCAGAGTATACAATCACCTACTTTCATAGATAAAATTAGATCATTTTTTTGGCAAAAAGATATACAAAATTCCCAAATTAAAGACATATTTGATCGCAATATTAGTGCCAACGAATCAGTACAATTTTTAACTTCACACCTTAGTCCAGAATGCGATGTAAAAAAATACACAATTCTAGAAAAGAACATTGATACAGATATGCAAGTTAATATGATTAATATAGAGAAGCTTTCGTTATCTTATAATAAATTTTATTACAACGGCGCAGAACACAATCTATTAAATGAATATAATTTCAATAAAAAAGAAGATGAATTGCTAGCATTACCTTTAAAAATCAGAGATATACTAGGAGGAAAGAGTGGGCTTATTAGTGGATATTTACATACATTTCCAAAATCTGGGGGGGAAAAGGAATTTTCTGCACAAGTTACTCCGTTCAATATAGTTGCGAAAATTGGACATTTTAATTCATTAATTTGGATAACCGATTTAGGAACTGGAAGACCTGTTTCTGATGCGAATATTGAATTGACATGTGGCTCAATAAAGTACGATCCACTACAAAAAATACTTGCTGCATCTAAAACAGACCAAGATGGAGTCGCAATATTCAAGCAAACAAAAAATTTGTATTGCGATAATAACTCATTAGAGTTTTGTTGTGATTTTTATAACCCGCAAGAAAAAAATAAACAATTCATGGTAATTGCAAAAAAAGATAAAGATATTGGAATACTGCCTTTATCAAGTAGCTTTAAATTTGGAGTAGGTCAATCATCTTCACATCAATTCTTAGCTAAAAACTCAGAGAGTGATGTTCTGTTTTTTGTAATCACCACACAAGAACTATATAAAGCCGGAGATTTGGTACAATACAAAATATATGCACGAAATTTAGATAAGAATGGTATTACGAAATACCATTCTGCTATGAAGTACAAAATGATTGTTAGTGATACAGAACAAAAAGTCATACATACTGTGGATAATATTGCATTTTCAGAATTTGGCACATATGCAAATGAATTTATGTTAGAATCAAACGCAAAATCTGGTTTATATCACATCGAAATACAAGCATTTAAAGATAATGAAGTAGTATTTTCACAGAATATTGGCAACATATATGTTTCAGATTTTATACCATCTTCATTTAAAATTAATACAACTATACAAAAAGAATCATATAGCCTAGGAGATACTATAGAAATCAAGACTGAAGCCAAATTTTATTCAGGAACACCATATATCGAAAAAGATGGAAAACTATTTGTAACACTTTCTCAAGCTGATCTATCAGCAATAATCAGAAATCCTACATTAAAAGATTTTCACTTTAATGATATTAAAGCGAATGATGGAGAACAATATACAAAAGAAAAATCTGAAATTTTATCTCAAGTCTACATAAAAACTGATCAAAACGGAATAGCGAAAAACAAAATAGAAATTCTACCAAATGAATTATATTATGGAAAAATAAGTGCAAAAAGCATAATATATGACGAACGTGGAAGATCACATTCAAGCTCTGCTTCTAAACCGTATTTTGGAGTAGATAGATTTGTAGGATTACGCAAAAAACAGTGGGTATATAACATCAATCAAGCCATAGAAATTGAGGAAATTGTAATAGATACAACCGGTAATTTACTAGAAGGAGTAGATATTACATCAATACTAGAAAAAAAAGTATTAAAATTAAAAACTAAACACAATTCTCATAATATTGATGATACTCAATATACGATTGAATGGCATAAAATTGCTGATTTTCATAACAAATCGAGCATTGAACAAATTGAAAAATGTGTTTTTGTAGCAAAGGAAGCTGGAGAATATCGTATTGTTGCCACTATAGAAGATTTAAAGGGACATGCACACAATAGTATTATTGATATTTTTATTATTGGTAATGAAGAATATACACCCACAATACAAAAAGAGGAAAGTATTATTGAAATTATACAAAATAAACAACAGTATAACGTAGGAGAAATAGCACACTACTTAGTGAAGGGGTTACACAAAAACACTACTGCATTGATAACTGTTGAAAGAAATGGAGTATTAGATAGTTTTGTACAAAAACTTACTCCCGATAAACCAACAGTAGATATTTTAATAAAAGAGAATTATCTACCAAAATTCAATTTATCTATTACGACTTTTTCTCAGCGTACGGATAATACAGAAATACAAGATACTATTGGAGCTGTATCTCAACGAAAGCTAGACGATGCCGCTAGACCAATTATTAAAATGGGATATGCACAATCTGAGATTGTTAATCCGGAAAAACATATAAAACTTATCATTACTCCAGATAAAATAACATATAGACCACGTGAAAAATGTAAAATAATGATACAGAGTAGTAAAAAAGATATACAAGAACTCGCAGTAATAATTTTTGATAGCAGTATTTATGAAATACTAAAAAGAGATTATAGTTCCTTCAATATAGATAAAATTATACAAAAAAATTATAACAATGTTTCAATAAGTAATTTTAATTTGATAAATAACCTAAGAGGTAAGGAAAAGATTATTAAGTTTTCTGATACAATAAATACTGTAAATTCATCTAATAATGGAATTTACAATAAAATTCAAAACCAATCTCAAGATACAATAGAATCTGGAATAAGAAATATAGATAGTAAATATGCTGCATATTGGGCTCCACAACTACTCACTGATAAAACTGGTAAAGCGCAGGTAGAATTTCTCATTCCTGATAACTTAACTGAATGGAAAGTAATTGTCATTGCAAATTCTCAAGAAAATGAGTTTGGTTCAAACATTGAAAAACTAAGTGTTGCAAGAGAATTAGAGTTACGCCCTATTGGGCCATCACATGCCTATAATGGTGATAAATTTTTAGCAGGATTTAGTATATTAAATAATACAGATGCTAAACATGACTTGGATTTTTCTATGTCAATTACTGGTGGAGTTGAAAAGGAAATAAATTATACAAAAAAATTTAAAGATGTTTTACCAAAAGCTAATATACTTTCTCTCACTAATATAAGCACTATACATAATAATCAAATACAGAACATATTAGAGAATCACGAGATCAACATCAATGGAAAAATTTCTACCACAGATGGTAAGGAGAGTGATGCGCTAAAACATGTTATAAAAATTTATCCACTATATGATTTAGAAACTACTACAAAATTTGGTGTGATAAGAAATTCAAGCATCATAGGTGATATCAGTATTCCAAAAGAAGTGATTCCACAAATAAGTTCGATCACAATATCAGCTTCTCCAACGATAGTAGGAGATATTACTCCAATAATAAGAAATACAATAGATTATCCTTATTCTTCGTGGGAGCAGAAAATCTCTAAGGCATTGATAGCATCTTATTATAAAAAGATTCTTGAAAAAGATTATAAAGATATTTTGATGTGGTCAGAAGCAGAAGATTTAATCAAAAACACATTAGCTGAGATGATTAATTATCAAGCAGCAGATGGAGGTATGCACTATTATAAAAATAGTAATATTACAGATAAATATCTTAGTGCATATACTATGATAGCTTTAATCTGCATTAAAGCTTTGGGATATAACGTTCCTGAAACTAGTATAAATTCTCTTATAAAATATTTGCATAACATCGTACTTGATACAAAAGATATTTATAAAAACTCTCAATATCTCGACGATGCTATACCAATTGCACTATATGGATTATCCACAAATAATGCATTAGATCGAAACGAATTACAATTCTATATTGACCATATACAAAATGCTAATCTTGCCAGTAAAGCTTATTATCTCAATGCTGCATATAAAATAGGAGATACTGAATCTATAAAAAAAATCATAAAATCAATATTGAGTCATAGTAATCAGACAACAACTGGTATATGGTTTACTGATACAAGCAATGTTGCAGCACAGTATACATTAAACTCAGAACTGCAAACAAATTGCCTGATTTTAGATATATTCACAAGAATTGGAGGAAGTGAAAACCTAGGATATAAGGATTCGAGACTTTTGGTAAATAATATACCATCTAGATTAATGCACTCAATAAGAGATGAGTTGAATTCACAAAAATATGGTGGATATGGAAATACTCATGAAAATGCGATTTGTATATCTGCGATAGCTAATTATGTAAAAACATATGAAGCTGATGTTGCAAATGTCAGTATGGATATCAATATTTCCTCTGAAAAATATAAAATGAATTTCACCAAGAAGATTAGTGAAGTGAAGGTTGTTACATATAAAATAAGAGATAAAGACATCTCTGATAAAGTAAAAATAAAATTACGACCAAGCAATAATGCTACTGCAGATAGTATATCACAAGTAAAAAGTAAAGAATTCGATTTGATTGAACAACAATTGTATTATACTATAAGATTGGATTATATAAGACAAAATCTAGCAAAAAAGTATAATAATTCTGGATTCGAAATACATAAAGAGTATAGTCTTTGGAAAGACGGTGGTTGGTTACTTCTCAATAATGCTAATGATGAACAGGAAGTTTTTCTGCATTTAAAAAAAGGCGATGTAGTAAGAGTGGATATTTATTTAATCACTCCCGCTCTTAGGCATTTTGTTGTAATTGATGATAGCATCGCTGGTGCTTTTGAAATATTGGATACAAATTTAGATAGTATATACCACACTTATAAAGAAATTATTGACAGCTCTCCTCCAAAGAGTAATTTGCTTGTGCAATATAAAGATAATTGGCAAAACTGCAGTATGAAATCTTTAAGCTCCAATAATTGCGCTGTCCAAGATAGAGGATTTTCGTCTGTACAAATTACAGATAGTGCAATTAGATTTTATTCACAAAAACTTAATAAAGGAAAGTATCATCTAAGTTATTTAACAGAAGTTGTATCAGAAGGAAGTTTCGTGGCATCACCAATAAAAGCAATTGAGATATATAATAAGAATGTGAGTGGATCTGGTGTATATAATAATATCGAAGTAAAGAAAGAAAACAGATAAAGTTAAAATTTATATTTCTATATCATTTTATTGAAATGATGTATTTTATTACAAATTACTTAGAATTAATAGCATGGTAATAATTACAAAATATTTTCTAATTGTTACATAGATCTAAAAAATTATCTTTTTACAAAATTACATTGCACTCAAGATCGCTTATTTCAGGATCTTTACTCATTTTTGAATATTCTACTGCAGCTTGCACTGTGCTCTTTACCGCTGCTTCAATTACACTTATTTCTTCGTTAGTAATCATACCATTTTCTGTCATATAATTTTTTACTAAACTTATAGAATCTCTATCTTTAAATTTTTCAACTTCCTCTTTAGTTCTGTAATGAGCAGGATCCGACATAGAATGTCCTTTATACCTATATGTTATAGCTTCCAATATAAAAGGAGTTTGCTTTTCTCTTACGTAATTTATTGCATTCTGTGCAGCATCATACATTTCAAAAAAATTCATTCCATTCACTTGTTGTCCATCTATTTCTAAACCAAGACCTCTTTTATATAGTTTTATAGCTTTTGTCGAACGCTCTAATGATGTTCCAAGAGCATACATATTATTCTCTATTACGTATAAAACTGGTAAATCCCATAATTTAGCTATATTACAAGACTCATAAAATTGTCCTTGATTGGCCGCACCATCTCCTAATACTGTAATACAAATATTTTTGGTTTGACGATATTTTTCAGCAAAGGCTATGCCAGTACCTATCGGTATTTGTGCTCCCACTATGCCATGTCCACCATAAAAATTATTTTGCGGATCAAACATATGCATGGAACCGCCATAACCTCTTGAGCAACCAGTCCTTTTTCCACATAATTCTGCCATAACTATATTAGGATCGGTACCGCCAGCTAACATAAAACCATGACACCTATATCCTGTAATAAAAGAATCGTCTTGAGATGATACCATCTTTAGTGCTGTAGCAATCGCTTCTTGCCCTATGTACAAATGACAAAATCCCGCTATCATTTTCATAGTATAGAGCTGAGCAGCTTTTTCTTCAAACTTGCGTATTAGGAGCATTGAATTGAATGCTTTTTTGAGGAGTTGAGTGGTATATTTATTGTTAGACATTTATTATTTTATGAATAGTTTTCAATATTTCAGTTATTATACTTGAAAAGTATTATATAGAAAGAATATTGATTTATTGTAAAGCCGTTAAATAAAATGATTATATACTACTAACTTAGTATAATCATAATGAAATCGAATGAGTATTTACTATCACTCTAACTGCAATTTCTACAGAAAATAGGCACAGCACACTACTTAGTTTCTCCTTCTCCTTCTCTTTTATTCTTTTAACTTTATCAACTATTGTGAGTTATATCAGGTATTTTATTGTATACTGGATATTTTATCCTTGGCAATATGTGATGCTTACAATATCCTACTTTCATCACTCATACACAAGCAGTAAGCTTAGTCTAAGAGGTTATCTATAAATATATTTAACCACCGTATATTAAATAAGCTCAATCCTGGCCTAATATATTTATCACGTTCACAGTATACTAATTACTAATTAGATAATACAATTTTTAACCATAACATTATTTTCTTAGCATTTGAATTATTACACCCCTAAAAGATTCAATACCTATTTTTTTTTTGCTACTTACTGTAGTGATAATATTGTACATACTCCTATAGCGTTTGCGCATTTCTAAGATTTTTTCAGTTAATTCTTTTACTTGATCTTTGCTAATCTTATCTATCTTCGAGATAACAACATAAAATTTTAAATTGTTCAAATTCATTGCATAAATAAATTCCTCATCTGTAACCATTATACCTCTTCTTGCATCTATTAATAAAAATGTTTGACGCAAATTCTCTCTATTATTAAGATAGTACCATATAAGATTTTGCCATTCAGCAATAAATTGTTTAGAAGCATCAGCATAGCCATATCCAGGCAAATCAACTATTCTAAACATTTCATTATTTATAGAGAAGAAATTAATTTGTTGTGTACAACCAGGATTTTTTGATGTACGCGCAATACTTTGAGAGTTAAAAAGAGTATTAATCAATGTAGATTTTCCTACATTAGAGCGTCCCACAAAAGCAAATTCTAGTGTGTTATTATTTGGAAAATCTTCTTTCTTTTTTGCTCCAATTAAAAATTGGCATGCACTATGTTGATATATTACGTTTAAATTTTGTATCTGTTTCACAACAATAATTCTAATAATAGAAGATCAATTTTTCAGTATGTATTATTAAATCAACTCGTAATTCATAATAAAAAGAAAAATCTATACACAATACGACTTAAATTCATATGCACAATAAAGACATGTACAACATGTAATATGCAATATACTTTCAATTTACTTAATAATATATAATATATTTTATTTAATATTATAGTGAATGGAATATCTTGATAAGATGATATTTAAAAATAATTCATGAATAAAATAACAAATATAAATAATTACTAATAGCTCTTAGGAAAAATAGAAAGGAAGGTACACAACATTTTTATTTATTAAAAATATTTTAATATCATTTAATCTATGTAATGTATTATTATAGCTATTATATATAATTTGTACAGCATATATAGCTGCTGTGCGCTTCTTAAAAATACAAGTTCAAAATTATATATGATTCTTTCATATCATTGAGTGTTAGGCTATACTATTCGGCCTATATGCTCTAAACTACCTATCTTTGAAGTTTACACTTAACTACATTTTATCATATATCGTTTATATCATTACTACCTTAGAATAAAAAATCCCCAAACAATAACGCTAATTTTATTTAACAAGATATATAAGATTAAAAAACAAGATATATAAGATTAAAATGACCTTACCAAATTATATATGTATAGGTGTTGGTGTTTGATTTTTTTATGACTGTCTATCAGCACTAAAATACTGCAACTTCTTTGCGCCATTTACGATTTTATTATAAATATGCTCAGCAAATTGTGATTTATCATTATTCGATTCATCGATGACCCAACTACCAGTTTTGCTATCTTTCACTTCAGTAAAGACTTTTACTTCAACAGCAGAAGATTGCAGTTTTGTTCCATTGAATATTATATTGATTTTACGACGCATACCATCAGTTATTTTATGCCAATCAGTTACAATCAAACCAGCATTTTTATCAGCAATTAAAATTGGCATAGAAGAAAGGTTACTAAGGGCTGATTGCCACAAATACTGATTAACATTTATAGCATTTATGTTTTGATCTGTATTAAGTTGAGTATGATTAATAGGATTTTTATCATCAGAAACTTTTTGTGTAGATTGCTTTATTCGTTCATCATCAACTATAATCTTGCGTGGATTAATAAGTCCACCCCCATCACTACTCCATAATACAATATCACTTTTTTGTATTTTTCCCATATCATCTTCCTTTTGTTCAGAAGGGCTTTTTGGATATTTTTGATGTGGATCTCCTTGAGCGCAAGATATAAGGTAAACAACTGCAATAGCTAAAAATACAAATGATATAACTCTCTTCATTTTTTTGATACTTACACAAAATAGGTTAGGCAAAGATCATTCTTTCGCTTAAATAAATACACAACTTAAATAGTGATTAAACACTTTTAGCCATTAATGCAAAATACTAATCTGGCTATGTAATATACAAAAAATCCTAATGAATCAAAACTTTTTGCGTATAAATTACTAGAAAATACTACTCAACATTCAGAAATTTCTTCAAGATACGCGCTACCTTCTTTCTTTTTGTTACTATTAACCCATTTGACAGGCTTAAATGGCGCAACTAAAGCCGCACTAAATACTTCATCTATATTATTAACAGGTAATATATGTAAGTTCTCTATAACATTTTTTGGTATTTCTAGCAAATCCTTTTCATTTTCTTTTGGAATTATCACAGTTTTTACACCACCACGTAATGCAGCAAGCAATTTTTCTTTTAATCCCCCTATTGCTAAAACTCTTCCACGTAGCGTAATTTCACCAGTCATAGCAACATCACACTTCACAGGAATGCCAGCCATACTCGATACAATAGCAGTACATATAGAAATACCTGCAGACGGTCCATCTTTTGGTACTGCGCCTTCTGGTACATGCACATGTATATCCTTATTTTTTATAGTATCTTCTGCTATTCCAAATTCTTCAGCTCTTGATTTTATATAGCTTGCCGCTGCTTGCGCAGACTCTTTCATGACCTCACCTAATTTACCAGTAATCTTCATTTCTCCTTTAGCTGGCACTAAAAGCGTCTCTATAGATAGTAGCTCTCCTCCAAATTCTGTATATGCTAATCCATTAACAGTGCCAATTGGATTTTTTTGATCAACAGCTAGGTAGTCATATTTGCGTACCTTCAAAAATTCTTGAAGATTTCCATCATCAACGGTCACAGAAGTAATTTGATTCATCAAAATTCTTTTTACTATTTTACGCATAATCTTTGCTATTTCACGCTCAAGATTTCTTACGCCAGCTTCGCGAGTATAATATCTGATTATATTCTTTATAGCGATATCCTTAATGGTAACTTCATCTTTTTTAATTCCATGAAGTTCCATTTGTTTAGGAATGAGATAATTATGTGCAATTTCAATTTTTTCACTTTCTGTATATCCAAAAAGACGTATAATTTCCATACGATCTAATAAAGGTTTATCTAAATTAGTGGTGTTTGCAGTTGTCACAAACATTACATTTGATAAGTCAAATTCAACTTCAAGAAAATGATCGCAAAACATATTATTCTGCTCTGGATCCAATACCTCAAGTAATGCTGCGCTAGGATCACCTCTAAAATCACGCCCTAATTTATCTATTTCATCTAATAAAATTACAGGATCCGCTACATCGCTTTTTTTTATTGCTTGTATGATTTTCCCTGGTAATGCACCAATATAAGTTCTTCTATGTCCTTTTATTTCAGCTTCATCACGCAGTCCACCTAAAGAAATCTTTGCAAACTTCCTACCAGTAGCTGTTGCTATAGATCGAGCAAGCGATGTTTTACCAACCCCTGGTGGTCCAACAAGACAGATAATAGGACCTGTAAGCTTATTTGTTCTCATAGTTACTGCAAGATACTCTGTAATACGCTCTTTAGCTTCAGGAAGACCATAATGACCAGTATCTAGAATTTTTTGTGCCTCATAAATATCTGTTTTCGCATTAGAATACTTTCCCCAAGGTAAACTTAATAAAAAATCAAGATAATTCCTTATAACGCCCGCTTCAGATGAAAGCGGATTTACAGCTTTGAGTTTCTTCAATTCACTTGTTGCTTTTATTCTAGCTTCATCAGATAATTTTAGCTGTTTTATCTTTTTGCTAAATACATCAAATTCGCTTTCATCTTCTCCCAATTCTTTATGAATTGCCTTAAGCTGTTCATTTAGGTAGTAATCTTTTTGATTTTTCTCTATCTGTGTACGTACTCTATTTTTGATACGATCCTCTGCTTTCAAAAATTCTAATTCACTACTAATAATCAGCAATAGTTCTTCCAACTTTTTATGCGCATCATTTATCTCAAGTAATTTCTGTTTTTTTTCTACAGAAAGAAACAAATGCGCACTTACTGAATCACAAAATGAAAGCACATCTGAGATCTGAACGATATGAGATACTAATTCAGCATTGAGGCGCTTATTCATAGAAACATATTCTTCAAATTGCTCTTTAACAGCCCTTTGTAAAATATCAAGCTCGCTCCTATCTTTACCAATTACCTCTCTTATTACCGAAATATGAGCTTGCAAAAATCCATTCTCATTCATTACAATTTTAGAAAGCTTTGCTTTATTAATGCCCTCAACAAGTATTTTTATATTAGTATTTTGGAGTCGCAAAATTTGTAAGACATTTGTAACTACACCAATTTTATATATATCACAAGATCTTGGATTATCTTTATTGGGGTCTTTTTGCGCGACCAAGATCACCTTATTACCGGACTTACAAGCATGTTCTAAAGCTTTGATAGAGGACTCGCGACCTACAAATAGTGGAGCTATCATCTTGGGGAACATTACAAAATCACGTAATGCTAAAACTGGTAACATTTCTGTACTCATTATTTTTCACAAAAAGCTTGATAATATCAATTGCAGTTAATAATATAGGCGCATGTTTTAGTATAAACAAGAGTTATAAAAAATAAATAAGCCTTGTATATAGCAAATTGAAGTAAATGCGATATATTGAAAATTCACGTGATGCATACATACAGACATTATGGTCAATATACTGTAGAACGAGTACCGTACTCGTTGTTATTTTGGCTGTTATTAAATTCCGTCGCTCTTTTGCCATGTTCGAATTTAGAAATAGTAGATTTCGTCAATTGTATTAATCCATTAATAGCATTTCTGATATTTTCCAGTCGAAAACTCACAATCAAATATATCATAACGACCATTTTTATAATAGACCTACTTTCTAATTACAAAGTTGGTTTGATGACATTAGAGTATTATTTAACACTCGTTACACTACGAAACTTTTACAATTTTGCACATAAAAAGCAATTTTATCATAGTGTTGTTGCCTATGCGACATTTATAATGATACTTTACATTATTAAATATTCTTTGTTTTATATCATCGGATATCGACCATTTGAGGTATTGTGGATCAATGAGACAATACCATCATTAATATACTTTACTTTGGTACAAATATTTCAAAAATATTTTATAAGAGATAATTTATATGAGATAAGGGAATTTTCAATTAGCGCTCAATATAAATATATAGTAATATAACCAAATAATTTATATTATTTCCAGTAATTAGTTACGATAACATTAACACTTCTATATATTATAGAATAAAAGATTAAGATTGAGACTAAAAATTATTTTATTGTATGATACAAACAACAGTCGATATATATTGTGATGGTGCGTGTTCACATAATCCAGGTGTTGGGGGGTGGGGAGTGGTTTTTGTGTGGCAAAATACCACTACAGAATTATATGGATATGAAGCAGATAGTACAAACAATAGGATGGAATTGTTAGCGGCTATAAATGCTCTGGTAGCTATAAAAAATGATACACAAATAAATATGTATACTGATAGTATGTATGTACAAAAAGGAATTACTGAATGGATTAATAACTGGAAAAGAACAAATTGGAAAAATGGTAAGATAAAAAATATAGATCTTTGGCAAACATTGGACTCTCTCGCATCTAAAAAACAAATCAAGTGGTATTGGATTAAAGGTCATGCAGGATATAAATATAATGAAATTGCTGATAGATTAGCAACAAATGCAATAAAAGAATATATGTTACACTTTATTGATAAAAAAAATTTTTAAGTTATTCCCTATATTTCATACATATATGTCAAAGAAAGTAGTTACCAGATTTGCCCCAAGTCCTACAGGCTTTTTACATGTTGGCAATATAAGGATCGCGCTTATTAATTGGCTATATACAAGATCAAGAAAGGGCAAGTTCATATTGCGCATAGACGATACGGATATAAAAAGATCAAAAACAATGTATGAAGAGCAAATTAAAAGTGATTTAGAGTGGCTTGGTTTATATTGGGATGAATATTTTAGACAGAGTGAACGCTTAAATAGATACGAAGAGTTAAAACAAAAATTAATTCAAGAAAAAAGACTATATCCTTGTTACGAAAGCGTTGAGGAACTTGCTATGCAAAAGAAATCCTTACTTAGTCGTAATCTACCGCCAGTGTATGGACGAGGTGCATTAAAATTAACAGAAAAGCAAAAAAAACAATATGAAGAGCAAGGAATTAAACCACATTGGCGATTTTTGCTAGATAAAAATGTAACGACTATAAATGATAAAGTAAAAGGCAAAATATGTTTTAAGATGGATAGTATAAGCGATCCAGTACTAGTTAGAGCGGATGGTACCATGACATACACGTTATGTTCGGTAGTAGATGATATTGATTATCAAATAACACATATAATAAGAGGTGAAGATCATTTAACAAATAGTGCAATACATACACAGATATTTAAAGCATTAGGAGTTAAGAAATTACCAAAATTTGCTCATCTATGTCTTCTTGAAGCAAAAGATGGTGAAATGTCAAAACGTACTGGTGGATTTGATATTTTATCTATGAAAGAGAAAATGATTGAACCTATGACAATCAATAGTTTTTTCGCAAAAATAGGTACTTCTGAGCCAGTTGTACAATGTATGGATCTTAAAAAATTATACAGAGATTTCGCATTTCGCAAATTTGGGAAAGCACGTTTAATTTATAATGAAAATGATATAGCAAAACTCAATTCTAAGATCGTTCGTATCACTCCATACAAATCTATAAAAGATCGGTTATTAGAAATAGGATTAACACAAATTGATGAAGCTTTTTGGAATGCAGTCAGACCTAATCTTAACAATATTTGTGAAATAAAGGATTGGTGGATTATATGCAAGACCGCGATTAAACCAATAATATTAGATATAGAATTTACTAAAAATGCAAGCAAATTACTACCGAAATCTAATTGGCAAGATGATATTTGGGATAAATGGATAAATTTAGTACAAAAAGAGAGTGGGCGCAAGGGGAAGAGTTTATATCAACCAATCAGAGCGGCACTTACTGGAACAGATTCAGGTCCTGAATTAAAAGTGTTATTGCCAATGATAGGGTATAATGTAGCATATGCTAGACTCAATGGATATATAAGATAAAAAACTTTTTATAGCAGTTTTTATATATTCTAAATTCTAAGCTCTTTTCTATATAATTTAGAGCAATTATAACAAAAATATGTTAAATTCTCCTTGCATCTAGCTAGCATTGTCTATATACAATTATTTTTTTATAAAGTACCAATAGTTTGGTATATTACCATAGTTGATGTTACAAATGCATTATCATCGGTGCGGGCTATATTCGTATTCAGATGTATTTTGAAGCCCTTATGATTAATTGTTGTATTTTATACTTCTCTACTATTTGGAAATGATTCAAATCTATACAGAATAATTAAAATCCTCGAGCCATTAGTAGCAAAGATTGTTGCAATAAAGAAAAAAATCACACACTGAGCTATAAAGAAACTGCAAAGTTAATAGATGTAACAGAGCAAGTAATAGAAAGACCAAATAAAAAACAGAAGAAATATTTCTCTGGAAAGAAAGAAGCCATATAATCTAAAATTCAACATTATAGATGGAATTATAAACTTTAAAGATGGATTTATTAATGCACAGCTAACATCTTAGGCAAAATTAAGTCTGGGAATTACATGCTATATCATTTTCTATCTTCCCAATCTCTCAATATTTACTTATGCAGCATGTCTACTCTCTTGACAGCTTTTTTCTCAATCTATCTGAATGATATATCTGCATGGAACAACAGCAATTCTCATGAGTTTTTCAGCATACAATTTGGCAACACACTGTTTTCTAATCAAGTATTAAATACCATTTACCATAACAAGCTTAACATATCTCATCAATCTTTTTGGATTATAGGTCACTTCCATACTCAGCTAACAATACTCTCTACTTGTATATCATTTTCAAATATCTCACATTATACATCCATTAAGCACTATAACATTAGCAAAAATCTCAAATCACCTCAATAAATCTGAAGAAACATACTCCTTTCTCCATATATCACAAAAATTCTAAACTATAATATCTACTAAACAGAGTGTTATCTTTAATATTTTTTTACTAAATTGAAATTTGAAGTTCAGTGCTAAATGATTGATATATACAAAACTTCTACTATTGAGCACTTTCTTTTTGTATATTTTATATAACGTAGAAGATATATATTTTATAATACTTGCATATCAAATACATATCAAATCGCATAAAAATAGAAAAATCTATATTTCATATACTATGTTATTTTGAAGATAAGCAGCTCTAAGTGTATTGTTTAATAAACATGCTACTGTCATAGGCCCCACTCCTCCAGGAACCGGAGTAATATATTTTGCTACTTTAATTGCTTCCTCAAATTCCACATCCCCCACAATTTTACCATCTGTTCTTGTTATTCCAACATCTATAACGCACGCATCTGGTTTTATTAACTCTTTTTTAATCAAATGCGGTATCCCGACTGCGCTTACCAATATGTCTGCATGCTTTGTTTCCTGCCATATTTTCTGAGAATGGGAGTGTAATATAGTTACACTGCAATTTTCTTGCAATAAAGAAAGTGCAGTAGGTTTTCCAACTATAATAGATCGGCCCAACACTACTGCTTTTTTGCCTCTTATATTATTGTTAAATATTGCCTTTAATAATAACATTATCCCCTGCGCGGTACATGGCACGAATCTTGCTCTATTACTGTATTGTAATCCTATATTTTCCACAGTGAATCCATCTACATCTTTAATTGGATTTATTGTATCGATTGTTGAATAAATATCAATGTGACTTGGTAGAGGTAATTGTAGCATAATCCCGTGTATTGTGGGATCAGCATTGCACTCCACTATTAAGTTTTCCAATATTTTTTGTGAAGTACTTTCAGGTAATTCATGAGTTACTGTAAGTATACCAATCTCACGAGCTTTTTTTGTTTTTAAATTAACATAAACTTTGCTCGCCTCATTATCACCGACCCTTATTGTTACAAGTGTTGGAATAATCCCATTTGTTTGATTTTTAAATGCATCCAACCTTTCTTTTACTTTCTGTAGTAAAACTTTTGCATGTGCATTACCATCTATTATCTTCTCAATGTTCATCATATACAGAATTCTTCTAATAATATACACACAAAAACTATAGCTCACTACTATTAATGAAGTTTATAGCATAAATTTATAATATACTATTGTACTATTACTATATACCAATAAGTATATTATATTAAAAGCAAGAATAAAACATATTATAGTATTTGGTATCCCATGATTTTGTCTAATATAAAATAACTACTTAAAATACCAATAATGTAAATGATAAACTTATAGAATTATAGCTATAATATTATATATGGCTTAAAAAAAGAGAAAAAGAACAGAGATGTAAATTATATCAAGTTTAAACAATGAATACATTATGGAGCCTTACAATGATCTTTATACATCAGATATAAAAAACTAAAATACTAAAATTGCAATATTTGAGGCAAACAATTTGATAGATTAATCTTTAACATGATTAATATTTAACATATTTATTTACATTTTTTAAAACTATATCAAATTTATATATCACTACATCACGTTCTGGCAAAATTTTCTTATCTACTGTATATTTTTTTGCAATTAACAACTTTCTAACATCGATATTTTTAAAATATTTCATCATAAATTTATCTTTTTCCAATATACTATCTTCTGGAAAATACATTTGAGTAATAAATTCATTAAAATCTTGATGTCTTATAGCAAAATTAATGTGGGGTAATCTATATTGCGAATCTGTTCCTGGAACAATTGTGTATATCTTATATTGTCCTAAATTATTTGTTATTGCAGTACCAGAGCCAACAAAATTTTTATCAGCATTTTTCATAGATTCCATGCTTAGTGTGAGATTTGATTCTGGTATATCATCATAATAATTACTATCATAGCCATTTGCATCAAGCTGCCATATCTCTACCACTGCATTTGGAACTGGGACACAATTTTTGTCTAATATTCGACCTTCAATTATTATGTAAGTACCATTGGCGAAATCAGCACTTCCAACATAACGCCACAAATTATTACCCATATATATATTTGGTTGTCTCTTTTTATCCCAAACCATGGGAGTCTCTCTACAATCAACACTAATGGATATTCTGTTTTCAGAATATCCATAACATGGAGAATGATCTGATATAAAAAAACAAGTTATGGTAATTAATAAAATTATACAAAATTTTATACAAAATTTGAGATTGTAATTTATATCGAACATATAAAAAAATAAAATGTATGCATATACTTGTTTAATCAATCTTACTACATCAATAACGCGCGTTACTAGACTAAATAGTAATGGTAAATGAAAAATTATATTGTTGCAATATTAAGAAATTGAAAGTGACAGAATTAATTATATTTAGGAGGTAGTGTGTATACTTTCCATTATTCTCTTAATCGTCTCCTCTTTGCCTATCACTTCAATAAAATTATAAATACCAGCAGAACGTGTACTTCCCACAACTATAATACGCAAAGCATTCATAAAAATAGAATGCTCAATATTAAATAATTGAATAGTTTCATTACCAATAAATCTTATTTTCTCAACATTCCATTCATCTATTTCTAGTGTAGATAATTTTTGACTAAAATGATTTATAGAAGATATAATTTTATCATTTTCTAGTATCTCTTCCACTAGTTTTTGATCAACTAGGTTTTGCTTTGTTATGTAAGGCTGGACCATATCGACCATCTCGATTAAAGTTTTAGCACGTGTTTTTATTTGTGGTATAGCATTTTTTACACATTTTATAATGTTATCAAATGATTTCTTATTGAAACTTTTACAATCTATAGATTGTGATAAAAGTTTTAATAATTCACAGCTATCGTAGTTTTGCATATATCGCGCATTGACGTTTTTGAATTTACGTTCATCAAATCTAGCTGGTGCTTTATTGACATTAGCTATATCAAAAATTTGCGCAGCTTCAT
Source organism: Candidatus Anadelfobacter sociabilis (assembly GCF_021811825.1). Lineage (GTDB taxonomy): Bacteria > Pseudomonadota > Alphaproteobacteria > Rickettsiales > Midichloriaceae > Anadelfobacter > Anadelfobacter sociabilis. Next base: position 21,135 of record NZ_JAJBJC010000003.1, read on the forward strand.
TTAGAGTCCAACTTTCTCTATCCTTATGTCCCCACCCTAATAAAAGTAAGTAATTGCATAAAGCTTCAGGTAAATATCCATCATTTTTATATTCTATAACACTTTTTGCACCCAATCTTTTGGAAAGTTTTGTCCCATCGCAATTATTAATTAGTGGTAAATGAGCATAATTAGGAGAAGACCAATTTAATGCTTTATATAGTTGATCCTGTCTAAATGTATTAGTAAAGTGATCATCTCCACGTATCACATAATTTACATTCATATCATGATCGTCAACAACAACCGCTAACATGTAAGTAGGCGTTCCATCTGAACGCAATAAGATCATATCATCTAATTGCTTGTTTTCAACTTCTACTACACCATATATAGCATCTTTTATTATTGTTGTACCTGAAATTTCTGCTTTTAATCTTACTACAGGTTTTATATTACTAGGACACACCGCAGCCTTGCTTACATTTCTCCAAGGACTAAAGATCTTGGTGTAACTATTTTGCGCTTGAGCAATTTCTTCTTGTGACATATAGCAGTAATACGCATTACCAGATTCTAGTAATTGTTTTGCAACTTCTATATGGCGTTTTTGTCTTTGTGATTGATATATAATTTCTCCATCCCATTGGAGCCCCATCCATATTAGACTATCTATGATAATTTTAACAGCTGACTCTGTAGATCTTGCACGATCAGTATCTTCGATGCGTAGCAAAAATTTACCACCCATATGTTTAGCATATAGCCAGTTGAAAAGTGCGGTACGAGCATTGCCTAAGTGCATATAGCCAGTAGGAGAAGGAGCAAATCTAGTTACTATATTCGTCACTTATATAATTCTCAAATTTAATCTTTATTTTATTAAATCTCGTAATCCAAATTGTTTAATAAATACAATCAATATTCATCAAGTATTGTCTTATTTTGATAAACTATAACTTAGGTATGTACGTGCTTAAATCCCTCTCTAAGATATACATATCCTGAAATAATTGTGAGAATAGCTGCCACCCAAAGCACTATTTTACCTATATACTGAGCATAAATTATATTTGTTCCTTCACTACCCAGAAGAAGTAGTATTATTGCTATTATTTGTAATGTTGTTTTAATTTTCCCTAGGAAATTCACTTTTATCGTTATGCTTTTAGTAGCTAGATATTCACGCATTCCAGAAACAAATATCTCCCTACATATTATAGCTAGAATTGGTAATATAGGAGCAATTTTCTGATCAACCAACATAACCAGTGTTGTTATTATAACCATCTTATCAGCTATGGGATCTAACATGCGACCAAAACTTGTTTGGGCATTAAGAGTACGTGCCAACTTACCGTCTATATAATCAGTGATACTTGCAAACACGAATATACAAGTTGCAACGTATTTTGTCCATATACCTCCAAGATAAAATGATCCAACCAAAATAGGAATCAAAAATATACGGGTAAGAGTAAAAAAATTAGGAATATTATTTCTTGTTATCATTGTTAGTAGCCATATCTTAAACAATAGTAGATTTTATATATTCACCAATAATAATGCAAATAATAAATTTTTATTTTTTTCATACTTGTAAATAAGAATATTAGGTCATTTAAAATGGTGTACATTTTTGAAAAAACCGAGCGAATATTTATTGATAGATCAAAAAAATCTAAAACATTAGCAAAAACTATTGGTTAATAATAACCAATATAAATTGAATATTTTTTTACTTTGTTGTATTCATGTGGTATTAGTTACTGTTGTTTTGATGAAGAATATGTTGCTTTTTTATTTGTACCACAAATGAAAGACTATATCAAAATTAATAATCCAGTAAATTGGATTTTAATATTACTATCATATAACTTATATCTGTAAATATGCTAAATTTTCAAATACTGCATAATAATGGAAATGCAAGAGTTGGGATATTACAAACAGCACATGGCTTAATCAACACACCATCCTTTATGCCAGTTGGAACATCTGCCACAGTTAAAGCGGTGATACCAGAAATGGTTAGAGAGGTTGGAGCAGAAATAATCTTAAGCAACACATATCATCTCATGCTAAGACCAACAGCTGAGAGAATTAATGCACTTGGTGGATTGCATAAATTTATGAATTGGAATGGTCCAATTCTTACCGATTCTGGTGGATTTCAAATAATGTCGCTCTCATCTTTATGCAAAATAGATGATAAAGGCGCAACATTTACATCGCATATTGATGGACGTAAATATAATCTGACTCCTGAACGTTCTATAGAAATACAATATTTACTTGGAAGCACCATAACAATGGTTTTGGATGAATGTAGCGCTCTTCCTACTACTTACAATAATTTAGAGACTGCTATGCTAAGATCATTATCTTGGGCAGAAAGATCTAAGAAAGCTTATGTGGAGCGTGATAATTATGGTCTCTTTGGTATAGTGCAAGGTGGTATAGATGAAAAACTACGCAAGATATCCGCATTGAGACTTGTAGAGATTAATTTTGATGGTTATGCCATAGGTGGTTTGGCAGTTGGAGAATCACAAAGGGAAATGTTTGATACAATCGATGCTACAATACAACACCTACCCCATGATAGACCTCGCTATTTAATGGGAGTTGGAAAACCAACTGATATTATAGGAGCAGTTAAGCGTGGAATAGATATGTTTGATTGTGTAATTCCCACACGCTCAGGTAGGAATGGACAGGCTTTTGTAAGAGGGGGAACATTGAATATGAGAAATGCAAAATATACAGATGATCATTTACCATTAGATCAAAAATGCGCATGTTATACGTGTAGGAATTATAGTAGAGCATACTTGAATCATGTGGTACGTATGAGAGAAATAATAGGAGCAATATTACTTACTATCCATAATTTGCAATATTATCAAGATCTCATGGATGCATTACGTAATGCAATACTCAATAACGAGTTAGAACACTTCACTCAATTTTAATAACACACAAAGCCTACATTAACATTACTAAGATTGATGTATTTTATAATGTTTAAAGTATATTTTAACAATCAATTGAGTAGCCTAGTATATGATTTTAGGTATGCGGAGTTAGTTATCAACTAATATATTACATATGTATTACATATGTTTGAAATAATATCAATTAGTGAGGGGGTGGAAGAAAACAGTTCTTTAATTATAAAAATAGCAATTACAGATGCTAAGAAAAAAGAGCGGATGTACTATACGAATATAACGGATAAAGAATGGCTAATTTTGTAATGGGTAATTCTAGCATTTTTTATTGTTCAAGGTAAAATGGATTCGTCCTAAGAAGGATAACACCAGTCATATAATTAATGCAATTTGTTGTATTATGAGAAATGATTGTCAATGATAAATTACAGAAGGATTTTTTTGTATGAAAAACAATCTATGATTATTATTTATGTTTGTGTAGGAGCAGCTGGTGTATAGGAGATTCATGATACGTTGGTAAACCAAATAAGGGGAAAAGTTGGTAAAAACCAACACCAATTGTGGGTATAATTTTAGGCGAATGAGTGAGGATCATGACAATCCTAAAATCTCTCAACATATTTCTATATCAAACATCATGCTGAAGATCGGTTGAGCATTAAGCATTTTCAAGACGGGCTCTAAGAAATAATTTTCTTTTTTAATACATAAAGTAAAAAAATCATTCATCTTAATAGATGTAACTATACATCACAACGCATGGTACGCTCTATCACTAAATATTATTATATAATATATCACTTATGCTGGGATGATACTGTGGTAACAAAAAAATTATCCAGTTGTATACATTACTTCATATATCTGCGATAAGCAATTTTACTGTTTTTGCATATATTTTTTTGTCATATATCTTCATTCATAAAGTAGTGTGTAGTAATGCGATCAATAATTAGTTAACTATAAAAAAAGAAAAGAACTCCCTACTACTCAAAGTAAATGATGTGTATTACTAAGAGTAATAGAATGAAAAAATTAGCACTCATAACGGTCTCTTATAAGAGCTGTCATAGATAAATTTAATATTTTTATATTTAAAATTATTATTGCCCACCTATTAAAAACAAAATCTAAACCTTCCTTATTATATCATATAAAACATCAACATCTTAAAGGCTGTAACACAGAAAGCACTCATCAAAAATTCACACACTCCTTCTCTTTTTATGCATTTCAAACGCTCATTTACTAACACAACATTTAAAGCCAATTCAAAACTACTTTACCGCTCTTTCCAGAACGCATAACATCAAATCCTTGAAGGAAATCATCAACATGATAATGATGTGTAATAATCGATTTGATATTTAGACCACTCTGCAACATAGCAACCATTTTATACCATGTTTCAAACATTTCTCTACCGTATATACCTTTAATAAACAGACCTTTCATTATGATTTTGTTCCAATCAATGGTTGTGGTGGTTGGTAGGAAACCTAATAAAGCAATTTTTCCAGCATGCCCCATATTATTGAGCATCATATTGAATGCTTGAGGATTACCAGACATCTCAAATCCAACACTAAAACCCTCATTTATCTTTAGTTCTTCCATTTTTTTCTCTAACGGTAGTTGATTTACGTCAATTACATGCTTAAAACCCATCTTTTTTGCGAGATTTATTCTATATTCATTTACATCTGTTATCACTATATGCCGCGCACCAGCGTGCCGCGCAATTAATGCTGACATGATTCCAATATTACCAGCGCCTGTAATCAATACATCTTCACCCACTAGATCAAAAGACAAAGCAACATGAGTAGCATTGCCAAAGGGATCAAAAATCGACGCCAAATCATCGCTAATTTCATCTGGAATGTGATACGCATTTACTGAGGGAAGTGAGAGATATTCTGCAAAACAACCTTGACGTGTTACACCAATTCCTACATTACGTATACATAAATGCCTACGACCAGCTTTACAATTTCGACAAAAATCACATGCTAAATGCCCCTCTCCGGAAACTCTATCACCAATCTTAAACCCACTAACATTATCACCTATTGCTGCAATTTTTCCTACAAATTCATGTCCAATAATCATTGGAACCTTAATGGTCTGTTGTGCCCACTCATCCCAATTATATATATGAACATCCGTACCACAAATTGCGGTCTTAGTAATTTTTATTAATACATCATTGGAGCCTATTTTTGGAATTGGACTTTCTTCCATCCATAACCCCACTTCTCTTTTTAATTTCACTAACGATTTCATTTTCATAATAACTTACCAATAACAAATTTGATAAACTAAATTAAATAACATTTAGCTTTTTCCCAATTTTTGCAAACGCTTCTAATGCTCTGTTGAGTTGTTTTGTTGTGTGCTCTGCTGAAATTTGTACTCTAATTCTTGCTTTATCCTTTGGAACAACTGGATACGAAAAGCTTATAACATATATTCCTTCATCTAGTAACATATCCGCCATATTTTTAGCTAATAAAGCTTCACCTAACATAACAGGAATTATAGGATGCTCGCCCAATATTAAATTAAACCCCAAATTTTTTAGGCCATCACGAAAGTGTTTTGTATTGGTCATCAATTTACCCCTCAACTCATCACCATTTTCAATTATATCTAACACTGATAAAGACGTGTACGCGATGACTGGTGCTAATGTGTTAGAAAACAAATAAGGTCTAGACTTTTGTCTTAGCCACTCTATTATTTCTTTTTTTCCACTGGTATATCCACCAGAGGCACCACCTAATGCTTTGCCCAATGTTCCTGTAATTATATCTATTTTATCAATAACATTATGATATTCATGTGTTCCACGACCATTACTTCCCATAAACCCCACCGAATGAGAATCATCTAATACAACCATTGCATCATACTGCTCAGCTAGATTGCATATAGCTGGGAGATTTGCTATCACACCATCCATAGAAAAGACTCCATCTGTAACGATGATTCTATAACGACTATTTTTAGATTCTATTAGCTTTTGTTCTAAATCTCGCATATCATTATTATTATAGCGAAATCTCTGAGCTTTACATAATCGTATCCCATCGATAATACTCGCATGATTTAGGCTATCACTGATAATGGCATCTTCTACCCCAAACAAAGCCTCAAATAAACCCCCATTAGCATCGAAGCATGAAGAGTAAAGGATGGTATCATCAGTTTTTAAGAATGTACTGATACGCTTTTCTAATTCCTTGTGTATATCTTGTGTACCACAAATAAATCTCACAGAAGATAAGCCAAAACCGTATTTATCCAATCCAATTTTTGCAATATCACTCAAATACTTACTACCAGATAGACCTAAATAATTATTTGCACACATATTAACAACCTCATCTCCCGCAGTATCAGTTGCAATTACCATTCCTTGTTTTGAAGTGATAACGCGTTCTGATTTGTATAATCCCAGTTCATGAAGTTTGGTTATTTCTTGTGAAAGGTATTTACAAAAACCCTGTGACATGATACCTCAAATTTACTTTATACTTTTAAAGAATAGGCGGGAATTGTATCTTTATGTAGAAGTAAAGTCAATAATATAAAATAATTATATAAAGTGTTAACACTCTAATACTCTTCCTCATAAGAACTAATATCGTTTGCTATATTTGGCTCCACGTTATCGTTTGTATTAACATGATCTTTGTTGTTTGTATGTGGGATTTGCGTTTCTATATTCTTTACATTCTTTATTCCATTTTCATCATTTTGTGTATCTGATTTATCATTCCTATCTCCATCATTGTTATGATTTTGACCTTCTTTATCTATTTCTTCTATGGAGGGGTTTGTTGAAATCATTAGCACTGAGCCATCATTTGCTTTTGCTATAGGACCATCATTTATATTTTTTAATACTTTAGTCATAAATTCCGTATATATTGGCAAAGCCAAAGTTGCACCTACCTCGTTTTTTCCCAATGTTCTTGGAGTATCAAATCCTATATAGATCCCCACAGTCAAATCTCTGCTAAAACCTATAAACCATGCATCGGTATTATTATTTGTAGTTCCAGTTTTGCCTCCCATAGTTTTTTTTACTGATCTAGCTCCTCTCCCCGTGCCTTCTAAAATAACTTTCTTTAATGCATCTACTATCATTTCATTTGCATCATCTTGGATAATTTGTTCTCTAAGATAAGCTATGGTAGGTAATATACTTTCGTTTTTTTCTGTATTTTTTGAAGAAATCCAAGTTTCACACCCATTACAAATAGCACTATCATCAGTATATATCAGATTTCCCTTTCTGTCATATATACTATCTATCATCAATGGAATAGTTCTATAACCTCCGCTAGCAATAATATTATATGCATTCGTTATATTCATAAGTGTTGTCTCAAATGCACCTAGTGCAAATGAAAAGGCGGTTTTAGGTATTTTCTTATCATATATATTTAACTCTACGCTACGCTTAATCACTTTATCTATACCAACATTAAACATTAGTTTTATTGTAGGTATATTTAGAGATTCGGCTAACGAAGTACTTAAATCAACCTCTCCCTTAAAATCCTCTTCAAAATTTTTTGGTGACCATAGTGGTAAATGCTCTCCTTGAAAAATTTTGATTGGAGCATCTAATACTCTACTTTGTGGTGTAAACCCATTTTCAAAAGCAGTTAGATAAACAAAAGTTTTAAACGCCGATCCTGGTTGTCTTTTAGCTTGTGTTGCTCTATTGAAGAAATTTTTAAAATTATAACCTCCAACCATTCCCAGGACTTTACCGGTTCTGGGTTGCAATATGATCATAGCACCATTAACATTTGGTATTTGTTCCAAAGCATAATATTTACTACCTTTCAAAGATGATACCAATATTACATCTCCATTGTTTAATATTTGTGATGGATCTTTAATTACAGACCCTATGCGCTGATTGGAAAGGCACTTACGTGCCCATTTTAATTGCTCTAACGTAATATAACCTATGTGTTTGTTTTTAAACCCTATTTCAATCCACCGCTTCTCTACATTTAATACTACTGCAATATTATATTTTTCCCCACCATTTGGTATGGCAATAGATTCTAGTCTCTTATCCCACTTTCCATCGTTAATTTGTATATTTGTTAAGGCTCCGCGCCATCCATGTCTTTTATCGTAACTTAATATCCCATTGCGGAATGTGTCATCTGCTACTTTTTGTATGTTTTCATCCAAATTCACATTTACTAAAAGCCCATGTTCATAGAGTGCATTTTCACCATACATAAGGATTATTTGTTGTTTCACCGCCTCCGAGTAAAACGTTTCACCATATCTTGTGGTATCGTCTTTCCTAATCAAAGCTATGGGTTGATTGCTATATATTATAAATTCTTTTTGAGAGATAAAATTTTCTTCTTGCATACGCTTTAAAACCCAATTTCTCCTATCTTTAGCTTTTTGATAATTTTTAAATGGATTAAGTGTAGATGGTGCTTTAAGAAGAGCTGCTAATAATGCAGCATCAGCAACCGTTAACTCGTTAACCTCCTTATCAAAATAATTCTGCGATGCGACATAAATGCCATATGAATTATTACCGAAAAATATTTCATTTAGGTATAATTCCAATATACGCTCTTTTGAATAAATTTTGCTAATACGATATGCTAAAACAGCTTCTTTTATCTTTCTTGACACCGTACGCTCATTACCTAGTAAAAATGATTTTACTACTTGCTGCGTAATAGTAGAGCCACCTATAACACGCTTTCCATCTAATATATTTGCTATATTTTGTAAAAATGCCCTTGCCAGCCCCCAAAAATCTATACCTTGATGTTCAAAAAAATGCTGATCTTCTGCAGCTAAAAATGCCTTAATTACAATATCTGGAATTTCGTGATATTTGATTAATACTCGTTTTTCATTTGCATATTCAGAAATAACCTCACCATTATTTGCATAAAATCTAGTTATTGTTGGTGGATCATAGTTTTTTAGTTGCTCGTAACTTGGCAAATCTGAAGTAATGTTTATGAATATTAAAACTCCACCTATTATAAAGATAGTACTTAATGTGATAAAAGTTGACAGAATAGAAGTAAATTTTTTTAATTTCATGATATATCAGTAAATGCGTTCCGTATGATAACTAAGTTTTATATATTTTTTGATGATTGTTGAATATGGTTTTTTATATGATTTTGCATTAATCGCAATAAATAACTTATATTATGTATATATTATGTATAATTAGAAAAATTACTAACAAAAGATAGTTTGATATTTTTTATTATAATGAGTATGAAAAAGCAATCAATATACATAACCTAGGGATAGGGATATAAGTAATACTTAACTAAACACATGTACCAATTTGTATGGTGATTCAATAAATGAAAGAGTTGTGAACATACGTGATAAAGATATAAATTATATAAGAAATCTTGAAATTCAATCTCTAGAATCTATCACTCACTGATACTCGAATTAATTTCTTTAAACAAAAAAATTTTACCACTAGCAAGAAAAAAATAACCTCATAGATTATGTAAATGAAACATAAAAATTACAATTACCTCAAACTACTAAACAATGGTATAGATCTAAAAACCTAATTCTTAAAATAACTTTTTTTAGATTTATTAAATAAATTATCAATTTTAAGAAGTTATATCAAATCTACACATTTTCAAAGGCTAATAGTGTATTAGAATATTTTATATTCTTCAATATTATATTGTATTATATCTGTTTCCTAAAATAATTTATTAGTGTGGTTTATTGTATCTTGATTTAGTGAAATTAACAACTATAAAGTTATGTAGTTAAAAAACTACTTGCAAATATAACTTATCAACATTATATATTTATGGGGAATTGTTATTATTGGGGTATAGCCAAGTGGTAAGGCACTGGTTTTTGGTATCAGCATTCGGTGGTTCGAATCCATCTACCCCAGCCATCCTAAGCGTGCATCATTTATTGCATGCACATCTTGTGTTCGAACACCACCATCATAATACACAGCGATTATTTGTACTGTGGTTTTGTATTTATCATCATATTAGCGAGATATATTGTTATATGTCTTTGTCTATTAACAATATATTTATATCAGTAATATATTATACTTTATTATATATAGTATGTTGTTTATCAACATATGGTGATGAGCGGGCGTTATAAATAGATATATTGGTATTGTCGTATGTTTACAATATTAAAATTTCCCCAAAAAGACTTAATTTTAGATAAATGTACTGTATAGTATAGCTATTATACGTTATATAGATAGTTTTGTAACATCTATATAGATATATAGAAAGTCAATGTTTCACGTGAAACACACGATGTGTAAATCTTTAATTTTGTTTTGCATCATTTTTTATTTTACGAAGAAATAGTTTTATTGCTATTATTGTTGTGGGTGTGAGACCTTGTATATTTCTTAAATCACCAATGGTTTTTGGTTTTATTTTTTTTAATTTTTCCTTCATTTCATTAGAAAGTGCTAAAATTTTTTCAAAATCTATATTTTCTGGAATGATATCTTTTGCATCAGATAATAATTCTTTTATATCTTGTCCATGTCTTTTTATATAATTATTATATATTGACTCTATACGTAATTTTTCTAGAATTTTATCGTCAAAATGGTTAATTTGAGAAATAATTGTCTTCAATTTTACAATATCAATTTTTGTTACAGCTAATAATTCATATAGAGATTTCACTCGATTGTTATTTTGTAGTTGATTTGGTACAATTTCTTTTGCTATTTTATGTGAGATTTTTATTTTATGTGCAATTTCACGCAGTTCTTCTAATGCTTTTTTGTTTCTTGTAAATATATCAATTCTTTCATTGTCAATTAGCCCAATTTCTATTGCTTTTTTTGTTAATCTCAAATCAACATTATCTGGACGTAAGAAAATTCTATGTTCCGCTCTGGAAGTCATCATTCTATATGGTTCAGATGTCCCGTATTTTGTTAGATCGTCTATCATTACACCTATATATGACTCTGCTCTATTTAGTATAAATTGTTTGTTTTCTTGTGAAAATACTGCGTTTATTCCAGCTATCATACCAAGTCCAGCAGCTTCTTCATAGCCAGTAGTTCCAATTATTTGACCAGCAACAAAAAGACCAGCTATTTTTTTTAGTTCTAAAGTTGGTTTTAGTCCTTTTGGATCGATAAAATCATACTCTACAAGATACCCATTTCTTACAAGAACAACATTTTCTAGCCCTCGTATTGTTTTTAAAAAAGAAAGTTGTACTTCTTTTGGCATAGATGTTGATATTCCGTTTGGATATATCAGGTCTGAATTGAGACCCTCTGGTTCAAGAAATATTTGATGAGAATCTTTATTACTAAATTTTTTAATTTTGTCTTCTATTGATGGACAATATCTAGGTCCAGACGACATAACTTCTCCAGAAAGCAATGGAGACAGGTGGGCGTTGTTAACTATTATATCATGACTTTCTCTCGTAGTATTAGTTATAAAACAGCTGACTTGTTTTTGTTGTATTTTCTTTGTAAGTTGAGAAAAGAAATATGAAACCTCATCACTTTTTTGTTCTTCTAAAATGCTCCAATTTATGCTAGATGCTAGTAATCTTGGAGGGGTACCAGTTTTTAATCTTCCTAATTGTATATCTAATTTTTTTATAGCTTGCGCTAAATCTGTGCTAGATTTTTCACCAAATCTCCCACCTATTTTTTGAGACTTACCTATTCGCATTATAGAATTTAAAAAAGTTCCGGTAGTGAGAATAATTGATCTAGCACATATATCACCTTTTGATGATTTTACTCCTATTATTTTATTAAAATTGCTATCTAGTAAAATATCATATACTTCAGCAATAATGATAGAGATATTGTTATCAGATTCTATATATTGTCTAACAAAGCTTTTATATAATGCTCTGTCTATTTGTGCTCGCAATCCCCATACAGCTGGTCCTTTGCTGTGATTTAAGATTTTAAAATGGATTCCAGAATAATCTGCTGCAACGCCCATCATTCCTCCCATCGCATCTACTTCTTGTACTATATTTCCTTTTGCTATTCCTCCGATAGATGGATTACATGACATTTCTCCTAAATTCTCTAAGTCAAATGTTATAAGACATACATTTGCACCTAATCTAGAAGCTGCAGTAGCTGCTTCACATCCAGCGTGTCCTCCACCTACAACTATTACATCAAATTTCTTCATGATTGTCGTATTTTTTATTATTTGTTGTGTAATGATTGAATTACGAATTTAAATTATGATTTATGTATTGTTTTATAATACGAACAGAAGGATATGACAATCTCAGTAATAATATTTTATTTTTTTGCTTATCACTTTAGATAAAAGGGTTGAGGATATGGATAGCTTTGTTGAGTGTGGATTGATACACATATTACCTAATGACTCAAAAGAATGAGTAACATATGCTGGTTTGTAGAGATATCAAATTGAATTACTTATTACTATGAGATTGAAAATTCTAAATAGTAATCATCTAGATTGTGAGTGGTTATGATAATAATATAGTTTGATGTAAATATTCTCTCTTACAAGTGAGGGGGTATTTTTTGAATTTTCTGCATAGTGTATTATTTATAAAGATGTCTTAAGATAATGGCGTTGATAATAGCATTAAATACAATCTTCTAATGGGATGATATTAATTAGAAGAGAAATTGAGGATATCATTTATGAAAAACCGAAAAAGTCAGGTGTAGTGCTATTTTTATCTACAACTACTACACCATTCTAGCATAACAAGATTCAATCTTAGTTTACCGCCTTCTGAGATTTTTTATCTCTAATTTTTTCTATAGATTCCAATACAATACTATGAATTTTTTCAATACCAAGAGTGGATGTATTAACAAAAATTATATTATCGTGTGTATTGTTTCGATAAAATTTAATGACGGGTTTAGTCTGTTTTTTGTAGATTTTAATACGTTTGTGTAATGTCTCAACAGAATCGTCGGCTCTGACTTCTTCTTTGCCAGTGCAGCCTTTAATGCTAATCTCGTTATCATTCAATTTTATTTTACCTAAATTATGATTAGCACAATCTATGCGATTTTTTAATCTATCTAATATTACCTTTTCTTTTGCATTTAAAACAATAATTATAGGTTTTGCATTAGCATTTTCTTTTGACAATATATTCTCCAATGCTTGCGCTTGTCCTATAGTTCTTGGGTATCCGTCTAAAATAAACCCATAACGACAGTCCTCTTCTTTAATACGATGTTCAACTAATTGATTTACTATTTCTTCATTAACAAGCTTTCCACTTTTTACTGTCATAGATAATTTCTTCTCTACTGAATTTTCTTTAGAATCGGTAGTTGCTTTTTTTAAGCTATCTCTTATAAGTTGCCCCGTAGATATTTGTGGTATCCCGTATTCTTTCTCTATAAACCTAGCTACTGTACCTTTACCAGAAGCGGGAGGACCCATTAATACCAGTATTAGTTTTTCATTATCTTTTATAGGTTTTTGTTTAAGTAGATGAGAATTTTCTGTCTTATTATTGTTTATAGTAGAATATGGATCTTGTGCATGTGCAATACCATGACTTAACATATAATGTGCTATCAAAATCACTCCAGCAGAAATATATACCCCGTAGGAATATATCTTGTTTTGTACAATACTTCCAATTTTTACTCGATTTAGAGATGTAAACATATGGCTATCCTTCATATTTATATATAAAAACAAAACACACGCACATTATAAAGTACAATATAAATAATATCTATACAAAAATTATATTTAATTAATATTAAATGCGGTGTATTTTTATTTGAGATGGGATGCTATATAAATGATAATAATCAACGCAAATATTAGTTATGATATGTGATGACATTTCAATATAGGGAATAATCGACAAGACTGGATATATCAAATATTTATTTGGAATAGGCGTTTCTTAGATAAGACTATGAATTTTCAATAAAACATAAATAAGTAGGTAATTTACCTAATTTTTATGTGATCTGATTATCTGTACTTCTATTCATTTTGTATTTTTTACTATCACTTATAAAAATACATAGTTATACAAAGAGAGAATATTTAGTAACAATCATTAATCCCGCTTCTAGCACATTACATTATTATATAAATACGTGTGTGGTTGTAATTATGTTAATGCTCCTATCAGGCTAGCACACATGCAATTCGAAAATGTTCCAGCTAATACTGCCTTTGATCCAAGAACAATTACTTCACTACGTCTTTCTGGAATTACAACGCTATATATTCCTATTATTATCCCTATACTACCAAGATTCGCAAATCCACATAAAGCGTATAACACTATTAATCTTGAGTGTTCTGATAGTTGTGAGCCCATTTCGGCGAATTTAGTAAATGCTACTAACTCATTGGTGATTATCTTTGTTCCAATTAATCCACCAGCTAATTGAGCTTCTTCCCAAGGAATGCCTAACAAAAACATCAAAGGTGATATCAGAATTCCAAGTACCCTTTGTAAACTAATTGTTTCACCGTTATTAAATGGAATCAAATTTAAAATATTTTTTGGTATACAGCCCAAAATTTGGTCTACTATATCTATAAGCGCTATAAATCCTATAATCATTATTATTATCATGATTACTACTTTTGCGCCATCAACTATACCACTAGAGATAGCGTCTAATGCGCTTTGTGTATGAGATAGTTCCATGTCGTTTGCTTCTGTTAGGTGCGCTCCAGATTTTGGTGGAATGATTATCATCGAAAGGGCTAAAGCAAGTGGAATATTAATTATTGCAGCGGTTATGATGTGACCTATAACGTTTGGTAATAATGATCCTACTATTATACTGTATATTACAAGCACAGAGCCTGCTGTACCTGCTGTACCACAAACCATAAGACTAAAAAGTTCGCTGCGAGAGAATTTACTGAGATACGGTTTTACAACTAATGGAGTTTCGCTCAGACCAGTAAATAGATTAGCAGAGACAGCAATACCTAGAGTACCGCCTATACGTAAGGCTTTATGAAAGAAAAATGAGAAAATATTGATAATAAACGGCAAGATTTTTAAGTAAGTAAGAAGATAGCTTATAGCTGAAATAACTATAATCATCGGAAGTCCTTGTGTGGCTAGTATAAAACCCAAGCCAGAATTTTGTGGTGGATTTGCAAGGCCACCAAAACATACAGCAACCGCTTTCGTAGTAGCTGTCCCCACCGATTGCAAAGCACTATTAATACTACTAAATGCATCAACCACAGAAGGTATCTTTAATAAGCATATTGCTAGCACTATCTGCAATATAATGCACCTTATAATATTTGAGTACTTTATATCAGATCTTTTTTCGCTTAAAATCCAAGCAACAAAAAAAAACACTAATCCTGATACAAACGGATATAAGAATCGAAATAAATGTATGTTACTCATTGACAAATACAACATATAGATGTGAAGAACGCAAATCTCGTTCATGATAGGGATAAAATTTCTTAGGTCAAGAACTGTTTTATAAACATTTTGATATACTATTTTATGTGATTATCGAGAGTTATTTTATAATTTTAGTTATTTTATGTAAGTTGATTTATGTAAGTACATTAGTTGTGATTGATAAGGTTATGAGCTTTGAAAGAGAAGTGAGAGTTATGAGAGACGATGAGGTGGTCGTGGAGTGTGATGTTTAGAGCTGAGAGAGCTGCATGTATTTTTTTTGTTATATCGATATCGTCTTTTGAAGGAGTGACGTCTCCGCTTGGGTGGTTATGTATAATGATTACTGAGGATGCTGAGTGTAGTATTGCGTGTTTTGCTATTTCTCTTGGATAGATTGTGACTTTATCGATAGTTCCTGTATTGAGTATTTCATCTGCTACGAGTGTATTTTTTTTATTTAAGAAGAGAGCGTGAAAGTGCTCAGTTTTTTTTGTACCGATTCTGAATTGACAGTAATTTATGACAGAGAGTAAATTGCTCATGACATGCACTGTACTTTCTTTGTATGGGAGCATAAATCTTGTGAATATGTCTTGTATTAGTTTGAACTGCAAGATTGTTGCATCTCCTATACCACTGATCATTTTTAGTTCTATTGGATCTGCAGTAATTACCCCTTTTAAAGATGAAAATTTCTCCAATAATTTTTTGCTTATGGCTTTTGTATCTTGCTGTTTGAATACATCAAAAAGCAATATCTCAAGTATTTCGTAGTCCGGAAGAGTCCTTAGTGGAGATTTTGAAAATCTTTCGCGCAACCTACGGCGATGCCCAGATCGCAACTGATCATCTTTGACCATACTTTAATTCCCA
>NZ_JAJBJC010000254.1 GCF_021811825.1 Candidatus Anadelfobacter sociabilis
TTTCCTACTTCGAGCTAATATCAGGATTAAAAGAAGAAGAGTTAGCAGAGCTTTTGAACAATGATTTGAAATTGAGAATGTACTTAGTTGGATTCAATATAACAGCAGCTGATATTTTTGCATATGCTCACATAGTACATCATGTTCAAAAGTGGCAAGACTTTGAGAAAATTGCAAACAATCATGTGTTTAGATGGATTGATCTTCTACAACATCTTCCAGGACTTAGTCAGTATGCAGAAAAACACAACTTAGTTGTTAGCTTCCCTGATGAAGGAGTAAAGCAACCTTCAAAAAGAGAACAAAAGAAGATGGCTAAAAAGCAAGCAATGAAAGAGCATAAAGAACAAGCGAAACAAGAAAAGAAGCAACAAAAGCATGAAGTTAAAGAAGAAAAGAAGGAGGGAGAAGACAATAAGCCAGATCAAAATAAAGACGAAGAGGAAAAGAAAGTAGAAACTGCTACAGAATCAAGTGAAGGAAAGAAAGGAAAGAAAGGAAAGAAAAATAAGCAACAACAAAATCCTTCAAAGAAACAACCACAACAACCTAAAAAAGAATATGGAGAACCAATTACTCAGCTTGATATTAGAGTTGGAAAAATTACAAAAGTATGGAAGCATCCAGATTCTGAGAAACTTTACTGTGAAGAGATTGACACAGGAGATGAAAAGCCAAGACAGATTGCTTCAGGACTCCAACAGTTCATTCCTATTGAGCAAATGGAAAATGCATTAGTCCTTGTTCTTACAAATCTGAAGCCAAAGAAACTTGCTGGCTTTGAAAGCCAAGGAATGGTCTTGACAGCAGGCAACCATGATCATACAGTAATTGAGTTATTGGTTCCACCAGAAGGAAGCAAGCCAGGAGATAAGGTAACAATTAAAGGATTCGATAGAGATCCTCCAGATGTATTAAATCCAAAGAAAGGAATATTTGAAGCTGTTGCTGGAGACCTAAGAGTAGATGAAAATGGAATTGCAAAATTTAAAGATGCAGAATTTATTACAGATAAAGGAATTGTTGTATCAACTGGAATTCGAAATGGAAAGATTTCATAATCCACTTATCAATAATTTTAAAGATTCAAAAAGATTTTAAAATGAAGGGGTTTTGGGGTTTTGGGGTTGTTTCTTTGAAGGATTTTGTTGTTGCTTATTTTTCTTTCCTTTCTTTCCTTTCTTTCCTTCACTTGATTCTGTAGCAGTTTCTACTTTCTTTTCCT
>NZ_JAJBJC010000255.1 GCF_021811825.1 Candidatus Anadelfobacter sociabilis
CAACCATTTAATTTTATAGCATTTAGCCAAAAAAGTAGAAGCCCAAATCTGAACTACACAATTAATAAGTGTTTCTGAAATATCTCTTCAATTTCTGATAACGAAAATTCTATAAAAAATAATTTGAGTATTTGGATACTTTACTTAATGGCCTCAAACTATGAGTTAAATAATAGATCTCAATTATGAAAAGATTGAATCAACCTGAATTATCTCAGGGGTTTCTGACATTACAGCTTTTGATACTGAGGATGAACGTTTTACCTCACCAATGATCCAAGAATTCTCTCCAAACTCATTTCTCAAATCTTCTTGAAATTTATTTACAAATCTTTCGTTTATAATCGTCATTAAGCCTCCACTTGTTTCTGGACTATATCCTTCTGTTAGAGTAAAGTTTCTCACATTTTTATGTATTAAATCAGTCTTATGAATAACAGGTAATGAATGGATTTTTAATTCAAGATTTCTATCGATTTGAGCATTTGCTAAGTTCTGTAAATGTCCTAAAATTCCAAATCCAGTAACATCTGTGCATGCACCTGCTTTATATTTTTGAACTAAAGTAGCTGCGTTTCTATTTAATTTGCACATTGATTGAATCGATAATTTGTACATCTCTTCGATTTCATTATCTGAAACAAATCCTTTTGCTTTTTCATAATATTTTTCATTCTTCGTTGTCTTCCATTCTTTTAAATTAACACAGACTTGAGTACCAAGTGGCTTTGTAAGTATAATAATGTCACCTTCTTTTGCACTATTTGGAGTAAGATACTCATCTTTTCTAACAACTGTATTTGCCACACCACCGATAATAGGCCAAGGGCCTAAGACTGATTGTCCTCCAGTGACAAGTGTTCCAGCTTCAGTACAAGTGTCGTTGAAACCTTTAATCATTTCTCGTGTTATTACTTCACGCTCTTTAGCATTCATCTCTAAGGAGACAGCAAGGACCATGAGCACGTGGTCAATGCGCGGAGTCCCCATCGCATATATATCAGACAAAACATTTGCACATCCTATTCTTCCTTGTAAATAAGGATTTTCTACTAAAGGATAAAAGAAGTCAATAGTTGATATAAGGTTGATTGAATCATCATATAAATCAAGTATTTCAACAGCTTAAATCAAACAACTTTTTTACTGCGGGTCACAGTATAAATCTTTCTGATAAAAAGGATGGTCAAAAGAAAGAGTTTACAGATACTTCTTCTTTAGA
>NZ_JAJBJC010000256.1 GCF_021811825.1 Candidatus Anadelfobacter sociabilis
TTTGCACTACTTATTACAAATTCGTTCTTATTTTTCTGGAAATGATTGGAATCTTCATTGTATGAAAAAGATAATGGGATCTGTCTGTTAAATACGTATAAGAATGCAACCTTTATATTACAGTTCCATGATAAATATTCATCCAAAGCAAAGGTAAATCCTATTGGCAAAGGCCATAAGTCAAATCAAGAATTACGTGCAGAACTACCATTCAAAACTCCTCTAGAATTTCTCGATAACCAAAATACAGACATCATCCCACCTAAGGGCGTTGCTTTATGGGATGTACAAGAACGGATAAAACATCTGAAATATATTCAAGTATGTGTAAAAAAAGATAAGAAAACAGAGGATCAAAACATCGATGACGGATTAATTAAAAAAATAGACAAAAATATTAATCATTACCAAGTAGTGCTTGCTGAAATAACGCAGCAGCTTAATCCGGAAAAACAGGGCACATCCAAAAAGAAAGTGACAATCTCGAAAAGTGAAATTAAAAAGCAAAATATTAATGTACCACCTACTGCAGGCCGTTTGCCTATCCAATTATCTTCCGCACAATATAAAAAAAATGCATTTGATACACCGCACCATACAGCAGTTATGGTAGAGGGGAAGGTAATATTTGAAATAAGAGATTATATGCTTAATAAAGATGGCAAGCTTTTAAAGAAAGATGCTAGAGCAAATATAGAGGAGATTTATAACGAAAAAGTAGTAGTGTACCGTAAAAATTTTTCCTTCAAGACGTTTGGTAAGAATGGTAAGAGAAGAACAGTATGGACGGAAAGATTTGCAACAAAGAAGACCAACAATGTAGCTTCCCCAATAAACAGCGTGAATGTTGCAGCACATGGCTATTCTAAGAACAATAGTTCAGATACAGAAAAAAGAGCTTTGCTGATAAACGAAAAGAACAAATAAATAAAGAACGGGGGAAAGGTTGATAAGACTATAGGTTTATAGACTCAGTAGGCATATATGGCACTGTTAACAAAATAGTTTATAAAGTTTAGCAGTAGCAAGAGCAATAAATGCAAGGAATGTAGAATCCATTTTATCGAATCTCATTGCAATTCTCTTGTTCTCCAAAAAGGCGCAATAATATTGCGTTTTTTATATAGCTTAACATCATAGAAATCTTCTGGACCTAATTCAGATTCTTCTGACAAGTAAACACCTTTAAACGGTATTACAGGTGTTACACCATAGGATTT
>NZ_JAJBJC010000257.1 GCF_021811825.1 Candidatus Anadelfobacter sociabilis
CTTGCACTCCTGTATATACGATTTCTGCTGAAACAGAGCTATGATGATTTAATGATGAAACTATTTTATCCTTTAGTGCGCATAATGCTTCTTTAAACTCAGAATCGCTTTCTGATAATGGATCTATGATGTTTACTTTAAGAGTAGGAGCTTGATGAGCTCCATTGTTGTTTAAGTCATGAAAGACTTTTTCAACCCGCAATACAACTGCATGTTTGTTGTACGAGGTATTTTGCACTACTGCAACTGAGAGAAGAATGCTACTATCTTTTGCTGCAAACCATTGCATAAGAATATTTGCTGCGTTATCTATATTCAGCACTCTTGTTTCTATTTGTATCATTGATCTTGAATCTAAGCCTTGAGTGATTTTAGCTATATTCATCTCTATCTCAGAATCTAGCATTCCATCATGTTTAGATGATATGCCTTTGGACTCTTTGGATTTTTGATTGCTAGAGTTGTCGTCGTCCATTGGTTTCGATCTTTTTGATGGACGAGGATGGTTAAGATTGGGCTCATCTTCTTTGTTGTTACTGTCAGACTCTATTTGATCATACTTACGTTTTGTTCCTAGTTTTACAGATGTTAAATTAAGCCCAGAAAACTTTGAGTCTAGCTGAGAAATTTCTTTACGATTGTCTCTTTCGTTACATTTCTTTTCATCTTCCATTAATAAGTCATAAATTTCCTCCGCTCTTGCTTCTCCTATGCCTTTGGGATGAGGGTTACTACTCATCCACTTATTTACAAAATCTTCCCTATTTAACTTGTTGATATTACTAAAATTTTTAGTTATGTATTTTGCTATATCTCCTGCATTATTTTTAATATTTTTATTAGAAGTATTTTTTAATATTTTTTCTATCTCTGCTGCACTTCTTTTGTTTGCGACTTCTACTTTCTGTTTTTGGTCTTTTGGATTATTATTTGATAATGCTCCTGTAGAATGATGATCACTTTTTTTTTGAAAAGAGTTACTGATATCTAGGTTCTGTTTTTGTATTTCATGCTGGACAGCAACTTGCTTTTCGTAAAAAGCTATTCCCATTTTTACAATTTCTGTTATATGCTTTTTATCCTTGAGATGAATATCATATTTTTTAGTATTGATTTGTTCTAGTCCTTTTTTAGCATCTCCATCTAAGTCACCTTTTTGTAAAGATGATTTATATTCTAATATAATAGCTTTTGTATATTGATTGCCGGTT
>NZ_JAJBJC010000258.1 GCF_021811825.1 Candidatus Anadelfobacter sociabilis
AGCAAATCAAAGAACATATTAATCCGAAAGAGGTGGAAGATGAATAATAGGGATATTAGACGAATTATTAGGCGATTTACATATAATTGATACAGAGAGAGACATGAAGAACAAATGCAAAGGCAAGTATATTGATGAATTTGAGAATTTTGCAGCAATAATATTACATCTTTGATTTCTTAATAATAATTCTACTGATAAAATGACATAATACAAATAAACTAACAGCATATTGAATAGACTTGAAAATTCATTGCCAGCCTTTGAACACGCAAGAAATTGAGGTAGCTTAATTATGAATTTTAATAATATCGTTGATTAATGTAATCAATAGGTATGCATATTCTAGAAATGGATGTTCAATTAACTCAAGACAAACAAGTAGTAGTTCATCATGATCCCACATTAGAAAGAGTTACTGGAGTTGATAGAAAAGTTTCAGAATTCGATTATGATGAATTACCTCCAGCACTAGAAGAAGTCCACATGCATTTTGATTTTTCAGTATATCGTCAAAAACCAGGTATTGACGATGGAAAAATTCCACTTTTAAGAGATGTATTTATTCAAAATCCTGGCATTCCAATAAATATAGATTTAAAAGGAGGTGATGAAGAATTAATGCACGAAGTATATAAACTTATTATTGAATTTCAAAGAGAAAATATTACTTATTTTGGCGATATGGATGAAGCAAGAAATTTGATTGCCAAAAAGATGGGAGAAGACGCTGGAATTAGAACATTTGCCTCAATTAAGTATACAATTTTAATCTGTGTAGCTTATTTTCTTGGAGTTCTTCAATTTGTCCCATTTAGACATTATTCTTTATGGTTCCCATTCTTTGGAAGAGAAAAACTAGATACTATTTGAAGAATAGCAGGAAATCAATGAAAGCATAGATTTCTTGCTGGTCTTTATAGATGATTAACTTACTGAATGAAGCCGATGTTTTGGCATTTAAGAAAAAGAGGAGTATTGATTATGTTTTGGAATATAAATTCTGAAGATGAATTTGAAAGAGCACTTACTTACTCGATTGATGGAATTCTTACAGATTGACCTGAAGAAATGAGAAGAATTGCTGATCAAAGAATGAATAAAAACGCATCTGGCTCTGATGATGACTTAATTTTTGGAAGAAGGAAGGATTCGTAAATAGAATTATTTTTGAGATTCAATATTGAAAGTAATAATAGGGG
>NZ_JAJBJC010000095.1 GCF_021811825.1 Candidatus Anadelfobacter sociabilis
TTTTGTTAAAATTATCAAATTTTATACTTAAATTAACTTTAATATTATTTTCATCATTCATAGAATATTTTAATTCAATTATGAGATTCTTAATTATTATCAGCAATACTAATATAAAAAACTTACTCATTAAGATTTTTAATATTCTTTTATTCATTTTCAGATTTCTTTTTCAATAATATTATTGTTGATTTAGAATTTTTCCTATGATTCAAAGAGGAATTGCCTTTACTATCAATATTAAGTATTTCTTTTGCCATTGAAAGAACTCCATTTTTAACTGGTCTACTAATAATTTAATAAGTGAAAATAAAAATAAAGATATGAATGAATGAATTGAAATAAAGCATAATAACTTACCCTAATACACCTACTGCCTTATTCATAAATATGATCTTTTTCAAACTTTTTATTGTATTATTTGAGACGTCAATACTCCTTCCAAGACTCTCTTTACTTCAAAATCTTAACCCTATTCTTATATTTTGCAACAAAATCATGTGTTTTATCTGTTCAGTCTTGCTTTACTTCCAAGCTTTGATAATCCTTATAAGTTTCTGTTGACAAATGATTGAGTGTACTTGAAATCTAAAATTATCTATCAGCACTAGCTACTTAATTCAACAGCATATCATTGAATGAAGGGAAAATAAGAACTTTTTATCAGCAATTATTGATTTCCAAATAAAAATAAATAGATTCATTTTACCTTATTGTTTAGTGTACTCCATTCAGCTATATTCAAGTTAGTTAATTTATCGAACATTTTGTAATTAACTTACTTCTGTGATTCGTCAGATCACTATGCTCTGATCTTGAAAAGTCACTAAAACAAAAATGATTAATATGCAATTTTATTCTATTACTGTGAGGATCCAAGTGAGGTCGTCTCTATTGGCTGCTGTAAATTCTCATCACCTTTTACTTCTTGTGGATTTCTGAAAATAAATTTACTTTAAGATAAAAACCTAATCTTACGAGTAATCTAATTGAGGAATGATATTATTCTTCTTAGTCTCATAAAGCTTTGTTTTTAGCTTTTTAATAGTTGAATCAAAATGAACTGAGGCATTTGTATTGCTTAACGATGTTGTTTTTAACTTTTTATAGTTCTATTAATCAAATTAAAAGATTCTATTACTGAAATTGAGTTCTCCATATTAAATCCAACAAGCATTTCCTTTTTATCTGAAGATGAAAATGCATTAGGGAGGAAAACTGAGGACTTAGAATTTGGTTTATTTTTTACAAACTCAATTTGTTTTTGTACAAGGAGAGATAATACATTACTCTTTTGCTTGATTACTGTTTCTGATCCTGTAGAAATATCCTTTGCTTCCTTCTGCTCATTAAGCTTGAGTCTACAATAAATAGTTTAAGAATAGATTAGTAGTAATAATAATTTTTATAATAAATAATTAAATTTTTAGCACATAAATATTGATATTTGATTTTTAATAAGTAAAAAGAAATTGAAATATTACATATTTCATATTATTCTTTAAAGAAAATATAAAATTACTATATAAATATACTTTTAAAATAAATCTTCATTTATTACCTTTTAGCAACTAAAGAGCTGAAGCTTTCGTCATCATCTAAGATTAATTTAAAATTTAAACCAAATTGTGTCAATACTTACTGTTTGTTATGATAATATTTGGTTCGTTTAAAACACTAACAATATCTTGATCTTGAAGACTAATTTCGCTCCTATTACTATCTGTACCTGAAAATCGATTTTCATAAACTAAAATCATATTATTTTGGATTAAGAATAAAAATTTAAATGTATACCTGGTGGCAAAGGTGGTTTTGCTGAATTTCTTTCCTCCTTTATTGTATCCTTCTTCATAAAAGTAACATCATGAAACTTCTCTTGTTCTTCTATAAATAAGTGAAATTATTTTCTGCATATATAATATCTTTAATGAACAGTTACATTTCTATTAAATTAAAAATAGGTATTTATAATAAACTTCAAATCTTACCACCACAAGGACTTTCAATTTGATTTCTTTGATCTTCTTTGTATTCTTCTATAGGTTCATTTCTATTTGAAAATGAATTCCTGCGTGACTCTGTCTTCTCTACATTAATAATATTTTCAGTAATAGTTAATAGATATAATATCATTTATATTTATTCATGAACAATAATGCATTATTGATAAAATGTTGTTATTAATATGATTTGAATTAAAAACTGATAAATATATAAAAACCTTCTCATTTAATGATTTTAATATCTTATTCTTTTTTATATTTCAATTAAAGCAATATTTTAACGAGCAATTAAATACCTTTTAATTGAACTAACTATTAAAACATCACATTCCTTCTCAAAATATGTGAGCAATTTAAATCATAGTAATTATAAAAGCATGACAATTAATTTAACAAAAAATAGTACAATAATCAGAAAATTTTCATCTATAAAACACCATCCTTCCCTATTAATAATAAGAATTTAGAGTTAATTCACAAATCAAATATCAAAAGAGTTCAATTTTATTGTTCAAAAAGCAAAATAGAAACTTTGGAGATTATGAAGCAAAGTTTGGTTTGGTATAAACCAAGCTTGATCTTTACTAAATCAAGCTTTATAGCTTTATTCATTCTTGCTCTAATAGAGTTATACCCTTTATTTCACTTGGCATTTGAAATAATATCCCGCTTTAAATGAGAATTTCCTAAAGACTAATTAAGCAAAGACATTTCCTTATAAGATAGATATTAAGATCATAATAATACATTTAGTTTTAAAATCTAAAGATAGTTAATTTGATGTTTTATAAATCTAGCTAATTTCCTAAAAAGAAGCATGAGTTTTCAGCAAACTCTTAAAAACGACATCATAAATACTTATTTAGGTAAACCTTTGAGAGGATCATTTTAGTAGTCATATTACTAAATTTTTAATCAATAAAAGAACTTGTATAAGTAAAATATTATTAAATATATAGTTTTGTATCAAAGTAAGTTAATCTCATTTTCTCATCTTCGCTTTTAAGCAAAAGATTATCTCACATTATAAAAATGAAATTTTATCTTTTGTATACAAATATTGTTATTTAACTGTATGCTCTGATTAGCCTCATTTGCTAAAGACTCTCTTTATAGTCCGTAATTTTAGAGTATTATTTCTATCTCTTTATTTCATTTATTGTGTTTAACTAATTATTTTAAAATAAAGATATTCCTATATGACGACATAAACTATTACTAGTATTATAAAGATCATGAACCATAAATAAATTTTGACTTAAGACAAACTATACATTGATTATTTGAAAATAAAGTCAATTTTTATAGAGGCAATTTTTGGTGTAACTCAAGAATAGAAATCAGTCATCCTATTATAACAATGTTTTAGTTGATTTTAGGATATATCAAGGGTTCTTAACTTCATTTAATTTTATTTCAATTAAGATTCAAATAATCCAAAGAAATCGCAATTTTTTATTGGAATATTTCTTTGTTTTTAAATATCAAATAAAAAAACCTTTTTGTGCAATTTTTAATGATGTCTCCAAAATGAAGGTAATTTCTTCCGCATTATTCATTTCATTGTATAGTAAAAATCAAGTTGAGCTTATTTTATTTATAATCTATTTACTTTTTGCAGACATATATAAATTACAATATAAGAATTTTCTGAATGTTTTATTAACTATGGACAATAGAACCATCTTTATTTGAAAATTAGTTGCAATTGTAATAATAAATCTATTGCTAAAATTAAAGATCACTTCTGTTCAAAACTGTACAAATATTGCAACTTTTTTGATACCAGAATAAATCAATGAAATTTATTAATGTATTAACTGCTATTTTATCTTATATTTTCTGATTAATAGAGTTCAATTAGATTTCAAAAGAAATTAAATAATAAATTTATAGCTATTATATAAGTATTTTATTTAAATTAAGTTTTTTATATAAATAAATTTAAGTTCCTTTGAAGAAATAAGTATCTCTATTTTGGAAAACATATTTTTTACTAATTTTGAACTTAGTTGAAATTATTATGCAAAGAGTTTCTATGATTTAATTTGTTAGCTGATTACTCTTTAATTTGACAAGCTAGCTATTTCTTTAAGTAGGCATAAAATTCACAGAGTTTTTCACAAACAATTCCATCTTTACTAATTAAAGAATATGCTCAACTAGTTATGAAGACTTTTCATAAATAAATTATTTAAATCCTAATCCATTAGTAAGTGATATTATTGTTAATATCTTTCCTCTAGACTTAATATTTCAAAATTGACTATTAAGTTTAGTTGCAGAACTCATCATTAAAATTTCTAGTAACTCCTACTTTAGGCAAAAAATTAATGCTCGAGAAGAATCTTAAACTACTATATAATTAGCAAGTAAAAGAATTAGCATTTTGATTATATAAAAACTTGTTAATGATATAAAATGTTTATATATTAGCTTTCAAATCAGTACTATACATGTGAACAAACTTTAGTATGGATTATTAATTTTTATTGAATATATTATAGCAGACATGACATGTTTTCTATTATATCTTATTC
>NZ_JAJBJC010000259.1 GCF_021811825.1 Candidatus Anadelfobacter sociabilis
GAAGTCCATAATAGAACTTAAGATTGTGCAAATGTCCATTCTTTCCTCCCTCAATTTTACCTAAACAATGTCCTGCTGGAATGCCTATATCAAAGGAAGATCCCTTATGCTTTCTTCCAGCATCTAAAACTCTTCCCTTGTTAGTTTCAAGATGAAGAGATTCAATTTGATTATCAGCATGACCAGTTACTTTTATCACGAATTCATCAACTTCCATGTTAAGCATAGCTGTTTCCCTTTTATCTTCGGCTTTTACCCAGGAGCCTATGTGCTTTCCTCCATAAATATATTGACCGTCAACTTCATAGATTCACATTACTCCAACACAGAAATCTGTGTAATAAACCTTGATTGTATCAATTCTAAAGTTTTGTTGGTTTATGTTTACATCGTCATGAAAAGCAGTCGTATCTCCATGTGTTTTTCCAACAGAATTTGAGTCAGGGAATCTATTATCAATTGGCAAGTAAAAACAAGCTGCAGGATTATCTTGAATGTCGTTCTTTGGACCATACCAAACTTGGATATTATGAAGATGACCTCCAATTCCTCCAGTTATACAACCTACTGCAGAACCTGGTGGAAGTGCAACTTCGAATGGTTCTCCTCCCTCTCCACCTAATTCATAAATTTCTCCTGTATTTAATTCAAAACAGATTTGATCAAGGTAGTCTCCAGCTCTACCATAAACTTTTGTAATGTATTGTCCATTTCCAAGCTTAATATTTTTCTTGTCTCAACCTCCAAAAACATCATCATATGAATATCCTCTATGTTTATCAGCTTCAACTTTCTGTCCATCTACAGTCCAAATGTGTTTAAATCCAAATATTCCTCCTTCAGGGTTATAGAATACAGTTAAGACAACTAATCTTAAAGATGGCTTTGATGAATCAATCAAATTAAAATCGCTAAAACTCTTGGTATCTTCATGAACTTTACCATAAACTCCTGAAGATTTTGAGACGAGAGAATATTCTGCAGATCCTGCTAATTGAGTATTAAATTTTCTTATATGAGGTCTCTTTGCATAATGGGCAGTAATGTTGTGAAGATGGCCACCAACACCAAAAGATATTCCTGTTACTACCTTATCAGCTTCAATATCTAGATTAAAGTTTGGATCTCTTTGATGTCCGAACTTCTCTACATCTCCATTAGTGGTCTCAATTACAAGGAAGTCTCAGTATT
>NZ_JAJBJC010000037.1 GCF_021811825.1 Candidatus Anadelfobacter sociabilis
TTCTTGCGAAAACTACTTGGATACGTCATCCGATATTACTTTAATTCTTGATAATTAAATAATATCATATCATATCATATCATATCACATTCCTGCCGTATACCATTTTTATCTCGCTTTAGCTGTATACACGAACTGCTGATAAAGAATTATTAAAAGAGAAAGTAGTGTATTAAAATCAGCATATTAATATGTTATTTAGCTATAGCGTAATTGTTATGGATAACGCCTTTTTTCATAGGGGCACTGACATATACAGCAACTAATTAGGGATAATGGCCATACATTGCTTTATCTAGCCCCTTACTCTCCTGATCTAAATCCGATTGAGAAAAATGGGCTCAAGCCAAGCACGTTCGTAGATCCATTAACCGCTCCTTGGAGCAATGATTCACCTCTTTTTTAGTATGACATTTTATACCGGATTAGCTATATTTGCTAATACCTTAAATATGAAAAAGACAAAAATCTAAAAACGTAAGCTATGGATGAAAAAATAACTTAGGCTTAATAACTTAGGCTTAATAGTATATTGTGTAGAACTGTGTATTAACAAAGGTTATATTTTATTGCGACAATCAAAATAAAGGCTAAGTTTTAATCAGAAGTTGTTTTTTGTTGTAATAATATTCTGTAATATGGTACAATACACCACCATTAAAGTTAAAGTTACTGTATTTGCGGATGTGATGAAATTGGTAGACATACAAGATTTAGGGTCTTGCGCTTTTAAGCATGGGGGTTCGAGTCCCTTCATCCGCACCATGAATTTTGGAGATCACTGTTAGTGATTTTTGCGACAATACAATGTATTTTATTAAATTATTTTATAGATAGAGCATTACACTTGATTGAATTGAAGTGTAGACAGTAAATAAAAATAAAGGATACTAAAAAATATTTGGTATGCAATAGGATTTGCTATTATCATCGTGATATATTTTTATCATTGTTAAAAGTGGAAAAAAATGCATTGGTGCTAATGTCTAGATATTGTTTATTACTTGAGGTGAAATATTACTGCTGTAAGGCTGTAGAAAAAAGTCACAGACAAAGATAAACATAATGTCCAGTATACGCATCAATTTACAAATATTACCATAATTGAGTAAAATTATGTAACATCCTAAATTTAGTGTATAAATACCTAGTATAGCCATTGTTACTAGATTTTACTATATTTCTCTTGCTTTAATTCTCAACTTATACTCCCATTACAAGCATTCACTATTTTTGGCTATCTAACGCTATATTTCTATTGTGCGTAATCAAATTCAAGCAAGTAATGAAAATGAATTAGTTCAAAATATCAAAGATAATCTTGGAATAATAAAGAAAATCAAATCATTATTTACACAATTGATAAAAGATAATGAGTATAACAGTATAAATATTCACTGCTTTGCAGATACTCCTGGGCCACAGAGGTTTGTTGCTTATACACAATTTTTATTGACTTTTACAAGAAATTATGGGACGGAGACAGATGAGCTTGGTGATCAATCTAAAACGATTTTTATTGCGAATGAAGTATATCATCATTTTAGCACTTTACTCACAACATTACGGGAGATTAATAACATTTATAATATACTTGAAATATTTGATAAGTTATTCGCTGAAAGCTCCTCTCTAGATGGTAGTGGTATTTTATCTGCTAATGGTAGTGCAAAACTTTCGATATTAATTGATGAATTTCAGAATGAACTTCCAGAAAAAGAAAGAGATGATTTAGTTTTAATGGATGAATTTAGAGCTTCTAGCGATAACTTCTATCATCAATTATACGATTCATTGGATAAGTTAAAAACAAAGCTTACAGCTGTAAACGATGGTAAAGCAGAAATGAAGAGTATTTCTACTTATTATAACAAACTTTTATTCTCTTTTAAGAATTTATATCCGGAGCTTAAAAAAATAATTGGAGAATTACGAGATATAATTTCTATAATAAAAGATGATTTTCGAGGCTGTGATTTTATGATAGGTAATCTTAAAAATTATGACTTTAAAAAGAGTATCTTCGAAAATTTCTTTAAAAACAATAAAAGTTCTATAGAAATAAGACTTAAAAGTTTATTGTCTACGCTCTCTTCACTTTATAGCTCTGTCTTGTATAAAGATTATGAAGATGTCAATGAAATAGAAAAATCTATGTTGGTATTTTCTAACGCTATAAGTCATATTAGCACATTACTGAGAACTGATTTTATAAAAACAAGACCGAATTTTAATCACCTAAAATATCAGTATATATCATTTTATAAAGAACTTTCATCGGTTATTGGTGAATTAGATTCAATGATTAAATTATCAAAGTCATTTAGCAATGTAGCTGGTAATCTATTTTATGCCCCAGAATCTGTAGGATATGAATTTACTGTATTTAACGAGGTTATGCAAAAAAACCTCGT
Source organism: Candidatus Anadelfobacter sociabilis (assembly GCF_021811825.1). Lineage (GTDB taxonomy): Bacteria > Pseudomonadota > Alphaproteobacteria > Rickettsiales > Midichloriaceae > Anadelfobacter > Anadelfobacter sociabilis. Next base: position 2,415 of record NZ_JAJBJC010000037.1, read on the forward strand.
TAATTTACTATATGATGATCTACCTTTATTAGGAGATAAGAAATCTATACAGAATTTGTTTATAGCTGAATATTATATCAGGGGATTTCATAGAGCGAGAAATCAATTAGTTAAAAAATTAAGTGAAATGCAGGTCAGTATCTCTAATATTAAAAAACAAGAAGAGATAGTATATATTGAAGCTAGTGTTAGACTAGCACCTTTATACATAAAAAAAGCAGAATTAGACGGAAAGGAGAAGCTTTCATCAACAGAAAAAACAGAGAAACAAATTAACATTCTAAAAAAAGAAATAAAGAAGTTAAAAAAAGAAAAAGAAGCAGATTCGGAAATTATAAAGAAGTCAGAAGTAACAAAAGGTATTGAAAAAGTTAATAAAATTATTAAAAAAATAACAGACAAAGTAACTAGCAGTATAGCAAAAGAAGAAGAATATAATCAGAAAGAATCACTATCATCGTTAATACAATCTTTAAATGAAAAAAAAGAAAAAATAATACAAAAATCAATAGGTATTTTGTTTTCATCTAACAAAGATCTTGACATTGAGACACTTCAAAATCTTCTTGAATCACGTAATCCTGATAATATTGATGACTGCTTATTTCAAGACAAAGATGATCATTCTAGTCTCGAAAAAAATCTGGCATATGTGATAGAAAGACAAAGATTATCTTTCTATCACAAAGGAATAGGTGATATTGCGCCTGTGACACTTAAGATTGAAAATTTGCAAAAGCAATTTCAACAAAAAGAAGATGATATGGTAAAGAAGTTAGCAAAATTTATATCAAAAAGTGGGCTTTTACTAAAATTAGAAAAATGCTGCACGGAAGTTGGAAATTTAATTAGAAGTCAAGAAAATCTTGCTAATAGATTTGCTTCAAATCATTACAGAGAGATATTGATTGAAATAAATAATATGGTCAAAATTATAAATAGCAATAAAAGAGAGAGTGAGTTTTTCGCTCCAAATGAATATCACACTCTCAAAGATTTTCTGTATAGATTATCATCTTTGGCAGAAAGTATGGCTGATATTGAACGATTCGTTAAATATTTTAATGATAACGCTCTTAGAGAAAAATTATCTGAGTGTATTGATAAGTTCAAGTGTATTGATAACTTGAATAATATTGAAGAAAAAAGCAAAAGCCTATTAGAAAATTCATCAAATATATTAGTAGGTAAGGATTTTAAGAGTGTGGAGATAATATCACGCAATATATATAAATATTATTCACTATGTATAGCACCATTATCCGCATCTAAGAGTGATAACAGTGCAAATGACTTAGATAATATATCACATATTTTTCATAAAATGAGTGATTTAAATTCTAATTATAGTAATAAAGAAGATATCTACAGAGATTTAACTTTAATAGTAAGTCAGTTTAATTTAATATATCTAGTGTTTCAACTTCAAGAAGAAAAGGAGTTAAGTATAGAAAAGTTTATAAATAATCAAGCAGAACCAAGTTACAATAAACTAGAAGCAATAATTAAAGAACGCCAAACTACACTTTTTGTTTCTAAAAGAGAATTTGAAGATTTTCAGACGGATCTTAATAGTCTAATTTTTTCTTTGAAAAGTTTTTTAAAAAGTTTTGAAAAAATACAGCCAAATGAAGGTGAAGAAGTTAAAATATCACGGTATTTAACTTCTGCAGTAGAAAAATTCTGCCATTTTAACAGGTATGGCAATGAAATAATGCAAATACCTAATGCAATACGCCTTATAGATGAAGCTACTTCTAGTTTACATCCTTCTCTTATTGAAAGAGATGATAATACAGTTAGTTATACAGAAGTTTTCAGGGATACATCTTATCCGATAGATATGTCTTCTGCTTTACCATTTTTAGGTAAAGTGATAGATCAAGATGTAGAACAATGTATACAAATTAATCCGACAGTTGCTACTAAGTATTTTAAAATACTACATGACCTAATAGAAAATATTTTAGGAGAAGAATCTAGAATAAATCTCTTTGCGATAAGTGATACTCTTGGAATCAAACCTAGTGCCTTTGTTTATCCAGATAAGGTAATAAACGAATATTTTCTAGCACATATAGATAAAGTGTACGGTGAAATACTTTTTAACACCGTTAATCAAATAGAAGAGGAGATATCAAATAAAGCAAAAATTTGGTGGAATTTATTAGTTACTGATCTTAAGCTAGATGCGCGACATGAGCCGATGGAGGAAGAAAAATTGCGAGAGGAAAAAGCTCCCAATTTTATATTGGGGACATTCCGGAATTTTCTTGGTACAGTTATTCAGTTTAAATGGAACACTGAAAATTCTTCAGATAGTGATCAAATTTCAGAAAGTGATGAAGAATCTAATTTAGATAGTATTACAAAAGAAGAATTACAATCTAAAAGTAATAATTTAGATGATTTGCGTGATGCACGAATTACAGACTCTTATACTCAAAATCAAAAACTCGAAGAGAAAGAAGGGAGTAATGCTTTTTTAAAAAAAATTACAGATAGTGCTGAAAAAATTAGTGCTGAAAAAATTGGCAGTATTGAGTTTAGTAAGATTGATTTATTTAAAGATTCAATAAAAGATTTAGAAAATATTATAAATGATGATAAGGAGAGCGATAGTGATAATGAAGAACAATATATATATAATAATATTAAGCTATCTATAACTACTCTGGATCCAGCATTAACGGCACGATATGATGATAATTGGGGATATGATGATCGACATTATGCAGCAAAAATAGACGATAGCGATGATAATAATGATTTATTGAAGCGTCTTTCAATCATCGACCCAGATAACGTAGAGGATCTAGAAGATATAACATTAAGTAAGCACTTTATTTCAAAACATCTTACACCACATATTTTGAAATGGTATAAATATTATATAGATAAAGCAAGATCAGTGCAAAATGTATTAAAGATAGTAAGAAAATATGTTGAAACACAAGATGATTCTGAAATAAAAACAGTTGTTTTAATAATGATAGATGGTTATGAAAGTGGCGAATTAAAGCTAAATGCTAGTTCAGATGCTGTTGCTGATTTCTGCAATAGCAAAAGATATGAGTTAAAATATCAGAATTTAGATATTATGGAATTAATCCAAAATGAGAGCAAAATAATTGATGATGAACCGCATTTACAACAAAACAATAAAAATCCTCTACTCGTCTTTAAAGATTTACACGAAGAATCGGAAGATTCACAGGAAGAATTGGAAGGTTTTAAAAAACCAGTAAAAAAAAGTAAAAGTATAGAGAGCAGTTATATAATGGACAACATCTATTTGATCGAAAAAAAAGGAAATCAGGTAGTGGCAATCTATATTAATAATCAATGCTATGATACTAAAGTATTATCATTACCTCATGGTGATAATACTATTTCATTCAGTGTAGAAAAAAATGAGATACCTCATCATAGTATATCTCAAAAAGCATTTAGACAGGATTTGTTTATTGACAATGTTGACTCTTATAATATTGAAAATATTAGCGAAGAAATGGTTAAGATTAAGGAAAAAATAATGGATCTTGGGTACAATTATGATGCAAAAAGTGGTTTTGTAAAAATAGGAAGTAAAGAATATCTCAAGATATGTGCGCTAGAAAAACGTTACGATGAACTTGAAGGATTGAGTAATAATATATTAGATGGGCTTAGAAATAATAAGAGAGTTGCCGAAGATATTGCAAAAGACATAAATAGAAATGAGGATAAATCAAATATCGATGTTATGGAGAATAGTAATAAAGCTTCGTTGAATAATATCAATTCTCATTCTATGGATAAAATACAAACACAATCTGCTGATATAAATAGTAACATTTTAATCAATAATGATTTTGTGTCATTCATACAACCTACTCAACAATGCCCAGAATCCTTTAGTGAATCCAGTTTGATCACATTCTTTAAAGATGTGTTGATAGGATACGCTTATAGTAGAGAAATAAATGAAATAAAGAATGTTATTGGCGCTGATCATCCTGAGATTAATGGTGTTGAAGTAAAGTCTATGAATTGCAAAACACTATTTTTATTGAGTAAAAAAATAAAGCTTAAAATCCATCCAGATAAAAATGGAGGTAAACCTGAGGCAACAGCTAATTTCAAAAGTTTTAGCACTTTAGAGCGAAATATTAAGTTTGTTAGTAGATTGAGTGCATTGGATACAGTGAAAGTGCTCTCTTTAAAAATCTTAAATGATATTAGTGATGCAAAAAATGGATTTATGCAAACAGTAGAGTATAAATTGGGAATCACACAGAGTGCAAAACAAATAATTGCTAAATTTGGAACTTTTGCATCTAAAGCAACAACGATGTTCAAAGCAGCCGATCTTGGTATTGATTCAGTAAGGCTTATTAGTGATCCTAGTATCGCAAATGTACAAAAAATTGGATTAGATGCAACACATCTTTATTCCAGTGTAGCGGGTGTGAATTATATTTCAATTGGGCTTACAACTATCAATTCTCTATCAATTGGCATTTCTACAGCAGCACCATATTGGAAAAATGGTGAATACGGAAATGCTGCATTACATGGCGCTAAAGCAGCAACTGGTGTAGTTGTGCAGTCTGCTGCATATATGGCTATTCCAATTGTTTTGACTTGGACTAATCCAATGCTTGGGAGTGCTTATATTGGCTATACTGCCGCATATACAGGCTATCATACATTTTATAATGGATATGTGCTTTATAACGAGCTCACAAATAGTGGCAAAAATATCGTGGATAATATTAAGTATTTAAATCATTGGTCAAATATCAACTATGCTTTATCTTGGACTATTCTACAGTTTTTTTATGATTTTAAAAAATCTTCTGATTTCTATGAAAAAGAAATCAAAAAGAAAGAGCAAATTATAGAACACTTTAATAATGTGAATGAAGAATTACTTAGAATTAAACAAGATTTATATAGCCAAAATAAGATTGGCATTTGGAAGGCTTACTCAGATACATTGAACAAAGATTATTATGCTCTTGCTTTATTACGGGAAAAATTGGAAGATCAATCACATCAAGATAATTTAGTTCATGGTTTTGTTATAGGATCGAAATCAGTGGCATGTAGTAAAATTAAAGAGATGGCTGAAACGCAAGAATATAAGTGTTATGAGATTACTAATGGTGATCCATTAGGTAACATAATAATAGATTCACATTCTAATATAATAAGAGATTCATCAAATAATATGGAGTTATAGATATTGATAGTAGCACAACACAAAAATTGTTGTAAATGTTTCTTAAAAATTTTAAAAGATTTTTTGTTGTGCTGACTGCACATATAACTATTTATGATTCTTACAAGAATCAACTGAGTAGCTTAGTATATGATTTTAGGTATACGGAGTTAGTTATCAATGAAAAATGAGTAGCTTATGCATTACAAACTTAAGCTAAAATGTAATAAGATTGCAAGTTAATGGTATTGGTATTTCAAAGATGTGTAATATCGTTTAGTAGGTGGGATATAAAAAGCTCAAAATAAAACTACACACTCAAATCTACAAACTTAAATAGGTAAAAGATCTTATGCTTTACTGAATAGAGATTCCACCTAAAGCATAGGAAAATTCGCTATTTACTATGCTTTTTGCAATCCATAAACACTATAAGTGAGTTTTGAGATTAGAGATTTTTGTCAAGCTACCTTCCCCCCAGCGTGCGAGCTTGTAGTAATGCTTGTAGTAATATTTCTTATAGTACTAAGTAGTGATTTTTTAAGTTTTGTTGTGAAAGTTTTATAAGAAGTTTTTTATTTTGCAGATTAGTGGTTTCGAATTTATCTTTATTTTACATTCAATTTGATCATCCGAGAGATTGTATAAGATTTATAAAATTAAAATCTTTAATATTAACACCACATCATAAAGCAGATTTCTTCATTTACTTCTATCAGCAAGAAAAATTTAAATTCCTATCTAATTTTTTCTAACTCTATTCTACATATTTTATAGTTATGAGTTTATTGTTAATTAAGTAGAATTTTTATGTTAATTCACTTAATGTATTCAGTAATTATTTAATGATTTTAATTCTTTTTCTAAAATGATGCGAAAAGTTCATTATATTTCTAAATGTACATTGAATGTTTCTATATATCCATTCATTGTTTGTATTTGAAAGTATTGATCATATTTCAATGTAGAAGGATATCCATAGAGTTCATCTACTGTATTTGCACTTTTACTATAGCAATGGTATAAATTTGTATCTGCATAAGAATTTAGTTCAAAGCAAGTATCATACTTATAATGATATTCTTTATCATCTTCATTTGAGTAAGGTGTTTTATGTGTCGTAATTACTATATTATGCTTAATTTTTGACATCATCCACTTATCTGCATCTTTTTGAGAACTACCGGAATTTATTAAATAATGTTTTTTTTGAAGAGCGGGTTTATAAATTTTATCATATAATTTATCACCATTTTGATCAGTAAATTGTTTCTTATAATCTATTAATTCTTTAGCTTGATCTATTTTATTTTGATAAAATTGAATATTGCTGTCTATGTCATATACAAATTTTGGAATAAAGATTGAAAGGATCTTGTTGATTTTTTTGCAAATTTCTAGTTCTTTGATATGAGTAGTAAATTTTGTATCTTCACTAATCAGTCCAAGTTTATCTTCTATAAGAAAAATTGGAAGTGAAATAATATCTGTAGCGAATGTTATCGGAGAAACTATCTTTTGCGCGATATCATCCACAATTCTAGCTCCACCACACATATAGCCTTCTTTATCCTCTACATTATTATGATTACATATACGAGAGGCAATTATATTGGTGCAATGTGAAGTAGCATGAGCAACAAGCGTGATACTACCTAATACGGGGTTGCCTAATAATATAGAAACTCTATGAACAGCACTATGAGCTAGTGATATTGATATAAATGAATTGATACTAGTAGAAAAATTATCTCGCGCTAAAGTAAATTCTGAGTGATCGCCATAAAAAGCAGAGTAGCCTAAATATAAAGCATCTGCAACTACATCAATGCTCAATCCAAAACTATATGAAATTCCAATTTGACCCATAGATAAGGAATAAATCGCGTTTTCTATCTTAATCAAACTTTTAACACCATATATCTCATCCTTGATTGTAAGTGCTTTTTTATCTATATGGTCAGTTAAGTCTTGCAATTTCAAAATCTCATCTACAATGATAATAATATTGTTAAATCCATCTATGTAGCTAATAGCCTTATCAATAAATGATGCCTTCTTACTATTTATATAGCGAGATAAGTTTTTGTTGTATGTACTTAAAAATTCTTCTTCATTTAAAATTATACCATCTTTATCTGTAATCAATTCTCCAGATTGATGTAATATATTCAAAAAATCATTTCGATACTCATCACGCTGTTCATCTGATATAAGTACAAAAATATGATCATCGAGTGGCTCTTTTCTAGCAGAATTTTTATAAATTTCATATTTACATAACAAAAAACCCTGTGGAATTAAGATCTCTTCTTCTAAAGTTAATGCAGTACCAAGTATTAATTTGCCAAGAAATATCCTTATATAATTCATATTGAATGAGTTTCGAATAGCTATATTTTGATGATTTTTCTGATTATTTATAAAAGGATGTTGAATATACGATACTATTTGTACAAAGTGATCTTTATTAAAAGCATTAATATTGCTTGTAAGTTGCAAATCATTATATTTCAATAAAAAATTATCAGAGAGAAGTTTTTCACTTTTTTGTTGTACAAAATTTATAAACCCTGTTTTTCCATTAAAAGGTAGTAGTGTAGTTTTCTCATTGAGAGTATGCTCTTGTGGCGTTAATACATTTCCTTGAAAGCTTTCGCTAGAGATTCCAATTTGTTCAAAATTCTTTTCATTCTTAATGATTCCCATTCTACCAAATTCATTTCTATTAATGCTATAATATTGCACATATTCATTATCTTTTATTAGAGCATACTTGTTTGAAACTATTTCATGCATTTTAATTAAGCTGAGATCGCCACATACACCATATTTTTCATCCTGTTCACCAGTGTTGAGAACTTGATATTCTATCCCAAACTTTAATAATGAATCACCAAGCTTCTTAAATTCTCCTTTAAATCCAAAATCACTAGATAATGAATTTATCACATTTACAAATAGTATGTCATTGTTATCGTATTTTTCTACTTGCAATAAAACCGCATGCTTATAACCTCTGCCGTTAACTAATGTTATGATTGCAAGGAGTGTTTTGGGATCACGACTATTACTCAGCATGCCTACTTTCCACTGCGCAATTAGATTAGATACACTTTGTGTCTCTAAAGAGTGATGCTTTGTGCGTTCATCATCACTTTGAACACCACTTTGCTTTATAAATCGTTGAGCATAAATCCCTAAAATTCTATCATGTATATAAACGCTATCCTCAAAATCTAAAAACTTCACATAATTCTTTATATTAGATAGATTAACATTCACATCATCATCGCTCATCCCAGCTCTATTACCACAAATCTCAATTATCCCATTATTAACAAAAGAACACAATTCTTGATTAATAAAGTCTGATAATTTGTGATTAAGTGCATTAAAATAATTAAATCGAACTATTTGCTTTTGCTGATCATCTAAAAACTTTTCTAAGCGATCGAATTGTTGTTTATAGGAAGTCTCATCAGGCAACTTAGACTCAATAATATCTTCATAGGATTTTTCCACTAGTTTAAAATACGAAGCTTGTTTCTCAAAATCACCCAATTCACCAGACCATACTATACTAAATATAATATTAGTCCGTATAACATAAAGATATTCTATATTAATATTATGCTTTATAGGAATACCCTGGTAAACCTGACTAAGATCCCGCATTAATTTATTATATTCGGTGTAAAAATGAGCATTTATCTTTTCAATTATAATTTCAATTTTATCAGATATTGGTTTTAAAACTTTTGAAAATAGATTAATATTATCCTTTACTGTTTCAAAATTCTTGTCGATGATACGTAATTCATCTAGCCATTCTACATTTTTGTCGAATAGATCGCATAACGACTCTGAATCACTTTTCGCACTCAATCCCAAATCTAGATTATTAAAATAGTTATCTATATTCTGCTCTATATGTTCTACATAACGCTTGCATTCCATGAAAATCGTCATTTCTTCCAAAACAACTTTTTTGTTATACGGACATTTCGATGATACGGAAGATTCCTTTTCATCAATATCAAATTCTGAAAAGTCTTCTTCACTCAACCTTTTTTCAGATTCTAAGAGACCCTCTCCATTATCAACAAACTCTGATTTGGCAGAGACAGGTGTTAGATCAAATTCTAAGAGACCCTCTCCATTATCAACAAACTCTGATTTGGCAGAGACAGGTGTTAGATCAAATGCATTAAATAACTTGTCTAGATTCTCTTGCTGTGTTTCACTAAAAAATTTATCTCCAGGTACGCTGTATCCTCGCTCTTTTAATGCTGCTTCTATTTTTGCGTTATATATTCTTGCTTTTATTTCCATCAATATTGAAGCTGTTTTTTTATGATTTTCTTCATACTCCTTGATCTTTGCTATTTTTATTGTTATTACTTTTGATAACTCATTTGTACATTTATACTCCTCTCGATTTATATAATCTTGTGTATAAATTTCATGTAAAATTTTACTTATTTTCTTCTGTGCTTCTTTTAAATTAACATCACGTTCGCCACTAATATTCTTACCCAAGTTTTGTTGTACATTACCATATTGTTTTTGGGCTTTCGTTAATTTTTGATACAATGATTGAAGCGTTATTTTTTGAGAAATTCTTTCTAATTCTTCTTGTAATATTGTTTTAACATTACACTCAGGCATCTCTTTTAATAATTTTTCACACTGCGGTACTAATTCTATAGATTCAATTAGATCTGATTCAGATTCAAGAATCTCAGAATATTTAATAAAATGGTTTAATACACCACCTATTGATTCTTTGATTGATATGTTATTTTTAAGTTGTGTATAACACCGTTGGTACTTATCTAATATTTCCTCAAATTCATTCAATTCTTTATTATATTCATCTACATCTATACTCTTTTCTGCACTACTTAGGTCAATTTGTGATTGTTCACACCATGGCTGCTTTACTAAAATACGTGCTGATCGCATCTTAATTTCGGTATCTTCCATAAGTTCATGAATATTGTTCATATCTTGTTGAAAATGACTAAAACGCCCCTTTTCTATATGAGTACAATATGTCCTACTCAATTGGTTATCGAAACTTTCATATGACATCACCTTATTAAAAGCTCCCATTAATTCCAATAAACTATGCTTTAAATCATTTCTTGCTTTTTCTATCTTTGACACATAATTCGCTATTCTTTCTCTTGATTCTTTATTATTTGATGACAACACAATCATATGTTCACCACTAGATTTTTTAGCTTTAATAGTAGGTCTTCTGGTGGTCACTAACTTTAATATGATGAGCGCAGTGACTATTATTGTTGCAGCTCCTAATTTCATATTTATGGAATTTGTATTTTGTGGTGCAGCAACATCTTTGTCGACTGTAGGTAGAGATAGCTGTGATGTTCCATCATTTGGGTTGATTGGACTGGATTGTGGTGAATTTTGTAGCAAATTTTGTGGTGCAGCAACATTTTCATCGACTATTGTTGTGATATTTGTATTTTGTGGTGCAGCAACATCTTTGTCGACTGTAGGTAGAGATAGCTGTGATGTTCCATCATTTGGGTTGATTGGACTGGATTGTGGTGAAATATTATTTTTAATTTGGGTAATATAATTTTCTTTAGGATAATGAATTCTTACATTATCTCTTATTGGGTTAATTGTTAAATTAATGAAATTATCTAAATTCAAAATAGGATTGATGGTGGTGTTTGTCTCCGAAATATCATATACAAAATTTGAGAAGCCTTTTTTTAGTAAATGCATAGACTGACTATACATATGCTGTTCTTTCGATTTGATAATTGTTATGATATGCTCATACTCTATTACATATTTTTTAAAGCTACTTAAATGAG